>NZ_JAALDX010000539.1:3054-22339 GCF_014145095.1 Dietzia sp. SLG310A2-38A2
CCAGACCCGACCACCCGGGGGCATCCCCCCTGGACCCGTAACTTTCGGCCCTGTACAAAAAAGCCTGACTACCGGCGGGTGGCTGTCAGGAGGGGTACCGGGTCAAAGAAAAGGGGCCACCCCCTCTTGTTGACGTGTGAGAGCCCCGCACGGGCTGCCGATCTCGTGCGGGGCTCTCGGGTGGCGGGCTGTTAGCGGGGTCGCTGGTCCCCTTGCCCTGCCGTCCCACCAGTCGCGGAAAGGAGAGTAAGCGCGCTGGTGGGGGTTTGTGGTGGCTCTAGGCCAGGGTGATGTCCACGTGTCCGTCGGTGGCGGCGTGGAGTGCGGTGCCTGCGACCTCTCCGGTGGTGTGGGTGGTGGCGGTGCCGTCGGCTCCCACTTCGACATGCGCGCCGGCGGTGATGCTGCCGGTTGCGGGGACGCGGAAGCATCGGCCGTTGCCGCGCTGGATTCCGACGAGGGTGTCGGTGTCGGCGTCGAGGTGTGCCAGTCCGAAGGGGCGGTCACCGGCGGGGCAGACTGCCACGTTGGGGTGGCTGGTGTCGTCTCCGGCGACCACGGCGACGAACTGCCCCCGGGTCAGGGCGGTGGTGGCGCGGGCGGTGATCGCGGTGCCCGGTGTGTACAGCTCGGTGAGAGCGGTGCGGTAGTTCATGGGTCAGGCTCCTTCGACGGTGCTGGTGCCGGTCAGCTTGATGATGTTGCCGGGGCGGGAGATGTACACGGCGGGCTCGAGGTAGACCTGGGCCCATGTGGAGCGGATCGCCGGGTCTCGCCACGTCTCGGCGGTGAGCCCGTTCTTGGAGACGACGCCTCCGAGTCCGCCGGTTCCGACGACGTACGCGGTGTCAGCGGCGACGCGGGGGCTGATGGCTACCTCCATGCCCAGGCCGGTGAGCAGGTCGGCGTACTGCGGCCCGTAGGCGATGCGCAGGTTGGCATCGTCGGCGGGGTTGACCACGAGCATGTCGCCGCGGGTCAGTAGTCCCTTGGTGCGCAGTTCGGTCTGTGCTCGCACGAGGGCGGCGGCGGGGGTCTGCCCGGCCGGGGTGGGGGTTGCTCCGGTGAGCTGGACATCGGCCCACGAGTCGACCGGCATCACACCGTGGGGGGTGAGGGCGGTGGCCTCGTCCAGGGCCTTGAGGACCATGTCGTCGAGCGTGTCCACGAGGCCCTTGGTGATGAGGCTGATGCCGTCGCGGATGATGTCGGTGATGCCGGCGGCGCGGGCCTCGTCCGAGACGCGGAACTTGCCGCCGATGTCGGACGGGTGCAGGGCCTTGAGGTCTGCCGGGGAGATTCTCACCATGGGGTATTCGGTGCCCTCGGCGCGGTCGGCCAGACCTTCGACGGTCAGGTCTTCCGGTCCGAGGCTGGAGAACCAGAGCATGCCGGTGTTGACGGTGCGCTCGCCTCCGAGTACGCGGGTGGCCAGCGACACCGAGGAGTGCTCGGCGATGATGGTGGCGAGCTGGTCGGGGTTGTCGAGGATCTGCGAGGTGATCGCGGCACCCTCGACGGGGTCGGGGCTCAGGAACACCGAACCGCCTTCGTTGCGGGCGGACGCGACGCCGGTGGCGCGCATGAGTTGGTTCTTGGCGGTGCTGGTGCCGAGGGGCTTGTGTGCCACGGGGTCACTGCCTTTCGAGTTCGGCCCGTGCGACCCACCAGCGGGTGCCGTCGTAGCGGGCTGCGAGTTGTTGTCTGTGGATTCGTTTGCGCACTCCGGCCGGGCTGATGCCTAGTAGGGTTGCTGCGCTTCGGGTGTCCACTTCTGATGAAACCCCACCGGCGAGGTCAGGCGCGATTACGTCACGTGACGTGGGACTCGCGTGTGACAGGCGTTCGATGTCGCGGACGATCGCGGCGGTGGCGAAGTCGTCCGGTTCGCGCCGGGCCCGTAGGTGGCGTGCCAGGAGGGTGAGCGCCCGCGGGGTGAGGATCACCGCGCCGGGCGGGCAGTGCGCCACCTGCCCGGATGCGCGGGCCCCTGTCACTGTTCGGCCTCGAGCGCGGCGGCGCGGAGCAGGAACCGCAGCTCTGCGGCGACTGCCTTGGGGTCGATGTCCAGCTCGGGGGCTCCGAGGGTGGCGGCGGTGCACATCGCCACGGCCAGGGCGGCGTTGGCTATATCCCGCACGGCCACGGCGGGCATCCGATCTGCGAGCAGGTCCTCGGTGGCCAGCGCGAGGTCGGATCGGCCGCGGCCAGTGGTCAGGGTGATGGTGCCGTCGGGCTGGTGTGTGATGTTCGGGTTGTGTCCGTCCAGCGCGGCGACGAGGACGGCGAGGGCCTTGTGGTCAAACATTCGTGGTCTCCTGACGCTTGGCGCGGCGCTGAGCGCGGGCGCGGGCCTTATGTGTGGGCCAGGCATGCCCGACGCGAGTGCAGCGCGGCGGCACAGGCGGAATGGTCGGCAGGCGCTTGTTCATGTGGTCTCCTGGGAAAGCTCGGCGGCATCGACCAGTTGGTCGGCCAGGGTCAGTGCCTCGGTCTTGGACATGTCGAACACGTGATCTGTGCCGATCACAAGGCGGACCGGTCGGCGGTCGTGCCCGCTGACACCAGCGGCGGCAGCCATTGGTTTGGGTTGTAACCGCATGGTCAGTTCTCCTTGATCGGGGGCACGGTCCCGGCCCACACGTGGTGCTGTCGGTGTTTCTTTGGGGTCTGGTCGGCCAAAGTGAGACACGCAGAGAACGCGGTGCACTGCTGGCATTGGGCGGCGGCCCACTTGAGCCGCTCGAGACGGTCGACCGGGGATTCCCCCTCGAGCCGGTCGGTCTCCCAGTCGGTCCACCGGCCCACACATCGGGCAGCGGCGAACGTGTCGGGGTCGGGGATCATCGGCGGGCCTTCCTGTAGGCGGCGAGGGACACGACCCCGGCGGCAGCGTGTCGGCGGGCGTGTTGCTTCTCCAGCGCGTCGAGGTAGATCTTCTGGTGGGCGCGGGCCTCGGTCAGGTCGTCGACGGTGGCCTGGTGCAAGCCGACGCCGGCCCACTCGTGGAGGATGTCTCCGATCCCCGCGAGCTGGGTCTCTGTCATGTGGCCCTCGAGGATCGGTGCGAGCAGCCGGGAGTCAGGCATCACGCCCGCCCTTCTCGATGGAGACGCGCACGGACCGCCCAGGCAGGTAGTCCGACCCGCTCACCCGCACCTGCCAGCCCATGTCCCTCAGTCGGGCAAGGTCATCGAGGGCTAGACCGTCGAGGATGTACGGGTGAGCGATGTAGACCGTCCCGCCTGCGCTCTCGATCACGTCCTGGTGGTCGGCCCACCTCAAGGGGACCCCTAGACCGTCGTTGGTCGGGTCGTCGTAGTGGTCCGGGCGCAGGGCCTTGGCGATGGGGTTATCCCATCCCCAGGTCCGTCGTGACGCGGGCAGGGTGCCGGGGTTCATGGGTGCCTTCCGGTAGTGGTCCTGGGTGGTCCTGGGAGCCTCAGGACCACTGGGGTGTTTGTGCAGGTCAGGGTTGGTCCTGTGGTCCCGGACCTGGGGGTCGAGGACCAAGGACCACTCACGGGTTCTCATGGCGTCTCCGGTACTCGTCCAGTGCGACCACGGCGCGATCCGATCCCCACTTCATCCGCTGTTGCACGTCCCTCTTCGAGGTCGGGGGCGGGTCCAGGGCGGCGAGGGCGTCCACGTCAGCGGCGACCCGCTCGGGGTTGGCACCGATCCCGAAGTCACTTGGGGCCGACTCCCCCTCAGCGGGTGGGACAGTCTCAGCCATGAGGACCCCGCCGGTATAGGACCGCAGGTGGAACACACCGGCCAGCGGTTCCCGATCCCCGGTGGGGCAGTGCTGTCTCAGACCGCCGTGACGGTCCTTGTTCACGGTCAGGTAGGCAGCGCCACCGGAGCCCGGTGTGAAGGCGTCCTTGACCCGCACACGGATCGAGGTTCCGCCAATGGCGCGGCGCTTGGCGCCGGTGCCGCCGGGGCCGAACGTCCTAGACTCGGACCCCTTGGCTAGGTGGTCGATCAGCAGCACCGCGGCGCCGGCCATCGCCATCTTCTTCAACACCGCGGTGTGGACCACAGTGAAGTCGTCGGCGCTGTTGCTGGACGACCCGAAAAGGGGCAGCAGTTCCCCCAGGGAGTCCACGACCACGAGGTCCGGTGCCCAGTCGGCACAGTCGTCCACGACGTTGTACACGTCGCTGCGGTCCTCCGGTTCGATGTACCGGAACCGGTCGAGGGTCCCCAGCATGTCGGGGTCCACTCCAAGGGCCACCAGGCGGGCGGCGATGGAGGCCACCCCGTTGTGGTCCAGGTCGACCACGAGGACCTTCTGCCCGGCGGTCAGTGCCTCGGCAGCGGCGGCGAGGGACACCCATGTCTTGCCTGATTCGGGGTCTCCGAAGATCAGGTTGACTTGTCCGGCGTAGAACAGTCGGTGTCCGTCAGTGCGGGCGCCGAAGGCCGGTTCGGGTGGTCCTGGGATGGTCCCGGCGAGCAGTCCGGCAACGTCGGCGTACCGGGCGCGGGTGATTCCGTATTCGGGCAGGTCATCGCGGTCCCGGACCGGTCCCGGACCACTGTCGGGGTAGTGGTCCTGTGGTCCTGGACCCCTATGTGTAGGACCACCAGGACCACCGTCGGTGAAGGGGTCACTCGTGAGCATCGCCGGCCCCCTTACGGGCAGCGGTGAGCCGGTCGTGGAGACCTCGCAGTCGGGTCCCGCCGGTGATGATGTGCTCCCACAGTTCATCCTCGCCCGCGGTGGCACACCACCCGACCAACCCGGTGCCGTGCGATTCGACGGCGCGGCGGAAGTGGCCGGCGAGAATCTGGGCGCAGTAGTACGGGATCGCCTCGGGCACCCCGCCGGCGGTGGTCGCTTGGGTGAGCTCGTCACGGACCGACTGGGAAGCGTCCCCGGTGCGCACGATCTCGTCCATGACGGCCTGGGCGCCGGTGATACCGCGGGCAGCGAGGGCGCAGATTGCGGCCCAGATCGTCCTGTGTGGCTCGTCCAGGTCCTCGGGGTGCACAAGGGTGGCCGCGTTCTTTACGGCCTTCTGTGACGCCCACAGGGCGCCCGACAGTAGTAGCCGGCACGAGTCGGGCGGCGGGCCAACGGGAAGCAGCTGGCCGGCTCCAGCGTCGGTGCGGTACCCGATGGGCGGATGCCCCTGCGCAACCCATGCGGAGTTGAATCGGTCGAGCTGGTCAGTGATCTGCGACCGGTGCGCAGGCGGGGTAGAGTGACTGTCAGAATCAGCGTTCTTGTGGGGGCCGGTCTCGTGGTGGGGGCCGGCCTTCTGCGTGTCGGTCACTGCGACGCACCCCCGGCCTCGTCACGGCCGGCGGTGGCGCGGCGCCGGCGGGCCTGCGCCGACTTCAGCGCGAGACGCTGGAAGTACGCCTTGCGGGCGTTCTCGGCACGCTTGGCGCGCTCGGCAGGGGAGAGGACACCCTCGGGATCGACTTGCTTCTCAAAGCGATCCAGGGCGGCTTGACGGGCTTTCGCGGTACGCGCGGCCCGGTCGGTTGTGGTGGCCCACGACTCGTGAGCGGCGATCTGGGCGCGCATCTTTCTTTCGGATGCGCTGAGAGATTCGGACTGTGGCATGACAACCTCTGGAGATGCGAGGTAGGCCGCGCTTGAGGGGCGGCCTGGTCATGCTCACGTCCGGCGGACGCTGCACCGGATTGAGGGTCCGGCTTCCAGGTAGCACTGTAGCACAGCGAATAACAGCGCTGTCATTCACCAGTTAGTGCAGGTAGGGCGCGTGGCATCGCTAAACAAATCTGCGCAGCGCAGACACCGACACTTCGGTCTGTCCAGCCCCGGCCAGACGGTCGAGGAAGCGGAACAGTTTATCGCCGCCAACGATGAACGGGCCGGGAAAGTGAAAGTTCGGAGCAAGCCGGGTGTCGATGCCCCTCTCGGTCATCAGGGGTCGGGAGTCTGTTGCCACGTTGTCCATGCGGCGTGATGCACGCAACTGTGGTTCGAGCGCCAGTTCTACGAGCGCCAGTTCCTCGTTCGCTTCCCCGTGACGGTTCTTGGAGCGCACGGATTGCGGATTGTCCTCGGTCCACCGCATGCCCGCGACGAAACTGGGGGCATCCCGGTGCTTGCGCACGAAGGAGCAGTAGATCGAACCATCGTCGTGAAGCACGTCGATCCGCGTGGTCATAGGTCTCCCAGGTTCAGGCGGCGCGCTTCTTCGGCGGCGCGAGCTGACGCGGTATCGGCCGCGTATCGGTCGATCATGTCTCTGGTGCTCCACCCGGCCACCGCCATGAGTCCGCCCTCTGAGCCCCCGGCGGCTAGCCATCGAGAGGCCGCCGTGTGGCGCAGAACGTGCGGGGTGAAGTTCGGTATGCCAGCAAGGTCGGCGCGCCACTTGAGCGTCTTGTGTAGCCCGTAGTAGGCCAAGGTTTTGCCTCGGTCGCCCACCCACAAGTCGCGGGAGCCGGAGCGGAGATGCGCGCGACGGGCTCGCAGGTAGCGGTCGATCGTCCGGCCGGTCTGGTCTGAGATTGGCACCACGCGGCCCTTGCCGCCCTTGCCGCGGACCACGGTCACGGTTCCCGAGGTGAGGTTCACAGAATCGGTGGTCAGGTCGCACACCTCGCCGGCGCGGATACCGGTCTCGAGCATTAACCGCACGATCGCCTCGTCCCGGCGGTCCCGAAGGTCTTTGCCCTTGCAGGCTTTGAGTAGCGCGGCGCACTGGGCTTCGGTGAGTGAGTTAATGACCTTGCGATCGAGCTTCGGCGGTTTTGAGCCCAGCAGGAGGTCTTCGTCGGCCTCGTCTTCCTCGACGAGCCACGCGGAGAACCGGCGCAGCGCCAGATGCCGGGAACGGGCGGTCGCAGCTTCGGCGCCGGCGTCGAGCAGCTCGGAGACGAATCGGTTAACCGTGGGCTTGTCCAGGACCGGGGGCACGTCGGCTGTACCAGTCCACTCGATGAACTTGCGCACCCCGTCGCCGTAGCTCTTGACCGTGGCCGGCGACTTGCGTTCAGCGCGCAGCGCTAGTTCCCAGGACGGCAGGAGGTGCACTAGATCGAGCGGGGGAGGGGATTTTTTGCGACGCGCCATAACTAATATCTTGACCGCAAGCGGTGTGCTTGTCTAGTGTGAGGGCTACAACCCGCCATAACAGCAGGTTGTAGCCCTATCAGACCGGCCCCCGTCAGTCCAGGTAGTCGCGCAGCACCTGGGACCGCGACGGGTGGCGCAGCTTCGACATGGTCTTGGACTCGATCTGGCGGATCCGCTCGCGCGTGACCCCGTAGACCTGCCCGATCTCGTCGAGCGTGCGGGGCAGTCCGTCGGTGAGGCCGAAACGCAACCGCACCACGCCCGCCTCGCGCTCGGACAGGGTGTCGAGCACGGAGCGGAGCTGGTCCTGCAGGAGCGTGAAGCTCACTGCGTCCACGGCCACCACGGCCTCGGAGTCCTCGATGAAGTCGCCGAGCTGCGAGTCGCCCTCGTCGCCGATGGTCTGGTCGAGCGAGATGGGCTCCCGGGCGTACTGCTGGATCTCCAGCACCTTCTCCGGGGTGATGTCCATCTCCTTGGCCAGTTCCTCCGGGGTGGGCTCGCGGCCCAGGTCCTGAAGTAGCTCACGCTGGATGCGGCCGAGCTTGTTGATGACCTCAACCATGTGCACCGGGATGCGGATGGTGCGCGCCTGGTCGGCCATGGCGCGGGTGATGGCCTGGCGAATCCACCAGGTCGCATAGGTCGAGAACTTGTAGCCCTTGGTGTAGTCGAACTTCTCGACCGCGCGGATCAGACCCAGGTTGCCCTCCTGGATGAGATCCAGGAACGCCATCCCGCGGCCGGTGTAGCGCTTGGCCAGGGACACGACCAGCCGGAGGTTGGCCTCGAGCAGGTGGTTCTTGGCGCGGACGCCGTCCCGCTCGATCCACTTGTAGTCGCGGCGCTGGGCGGTGGTGAGCTTCTCGCCACGCTCGACGACCTGCGCCATGAACCAGGTGGCGTACAGGCCGGCCTCGATACGCTTGGCCAGCTCGACCTCCTCCTCGGCGTTGAGCAGGGCGACCTTGCCGATCTGCTTGAGGTAGGCGCGGACCGAGTCTGCCGACGCGGTGAGCTCGGCGTCCTTGCGGGCCTGTCGCAGTGCCTCGGACTCGTCCTCGTCCCAGACGAAGTCACCCGACGCCTTGTCCTTGGCGGTGGGCCCCTCCTTGGTCTCCTCGTCGGCCTCCGAGTCATCGACGTCGACAACTTCGACCTCGACGTCCTCGAGCTCTGCGGTGTCAGGCTCGACCTCGAGGGCCTCGACGGGTGCCTCGTCGACCGGAGCAGCGTCCGTGAGCGCGGGGTCGCCGGCTCCGGCGGTCTTCTTGGCCGCGGTCTTCTTCGCGGCGGTCTTCTTCGCGGCGGTCTTCTTGGCCGCGGTCTTCTTGGCGGGAGACGACTTCTTCGCCGCCGTCCTCTTGGCGGGAGCGGCCTTCTTCGCTGGTGTCCTGCTCGCCGCGGTCCTCTTGGCGGGGGCCTCGCCCGTGACCTCGGTGTCCGACGGATCGCCGCTCATCGCGGAATCCGAACTGGTGGTCTTCGTGGCTGCCACAAACGCCCCTTCACAACCGGTGAATCGATGGGAAACGGGGATCGATGCCGTACATTCTGCCGACACTCGAGCCGTCCGCCTTGCGGTACCGGGCCCGTCCCCGGCCGGTAGGTGATCCCGGCCTGCGCCATTGTAACGAGGATCCAGCCCGGAGGTCGCATCAGGCGCTGTTGACGGCGGGTCAGTAGCTGTCCGGGGACACCGTCGCCCCCAGGTCCACCAGGCCGGCGTGCCCCGCCGCGTACAGCGCGGCGCCGATGATCCCGGCGTCGCCACGTCGAATGGCCGCGCGAACCGGTGTGCGGTTCTGCAGCAGCGGGAACCATTCCTCCGCGGCCTCGCTGATCCCGCCCCCCAGGACGAACGCGCGGGGCCAGAGCAGGTCCTCGAGGGAACGCAGGACGTTGGACACGTGGGGTGCCCATTCCTCGTAGGTCAGTTCGTCCCGCGCACGTACACCCGCGGAGGCCAGGTGTTCGGCCTCGTCGAAACCCCGCCCGGCGATGTCCTCCACCATGAGGTGCCCGAACTCTGTGTTGGGGATGAGGTGTCCGTTCAACAGCAGGGCCGAACCGATGCCGGTGCCGAAGGTCAGCAGGACCACCAGGCCGTCCACGCCCTCACCTGCGCCGTAGTGCACCTCGGTGATCCCCGCGGCGTCCGCGTCGTTGAGCATGACCACCGAGCGTCCGGGGAGGTGTCTGTCGAACAGCGCGATCACATCGCAGCCGACCCAGGAGCCGTCGATGTTGTGGGCGATCCGGGCGACGCCGTCGTGGATGACACTGGGCAGCGCCACGCCCACCGGGCCGTCCCATCCGACCTCCTCGACCATCGCGCGGATGACCTCGGCGACCGCGTCCGGGGTCGCCGGCTGGGGGGTGGGTCGTGTCAACCGCGCGCCGAGGAGTTCCCCGGTGCCGAGGTCGACCCGTCCGACCTTGATCCCGGTGCCGCCGACGTCCACCCCCAAGCCGGTGGAGGTGACGGATGCCTGGTCGCGCTCGGCGGGGGTGGGGGTGGGCATCTCGGGCTCCCGGGTGACGGGCCGTGTGGGTCACGGCTGAGGGTTGGAGACCATCGGGCCCACGGGGCACGATGGGGGCGACGAGCGCCCGTTCGTCAGCGTATCTGTCCGGTCCCCCGCGGGACCGGACCATCCGGAGACGACGACGAAGGGAGCCGCCATGGCGGAGGAGACGGCCCACGGTGTCGCGGGACCAGCCCACGAGGACACCATCGACGAGTTGAGGGCGTTCGCGGACCGACTCGCGGTCTCGGGCGGTGACGTGGCCCGGCGGATGGTGGAGCAGTTGGCCTCCACGGGCCTCGACCCGCGCGCCAAGAGTTCGGCGACCGACCCGGTGACCGTCATCGACACCACCGTGGAGGAGCACCTCCGTTCGCGGGTGGCCGCCGCCAGGCCGGGCGACCGGGTCCTGGGGGAGGAGGGTGGCGAGGGGTCGACCGCCGCAGGACGGGGAGTCGTGCGGTGGGTGGTGGATCCGGTCGACGGGACCGTCAACCTCCTCTACGGGATCCCCTTCACCGCCGTCTCCGTGGCGGCGGAGGTCGACGGGGTGGTTCGCGCGGGCGCGGTCCACAACATCGTCACCGGTGAGACCTGGACCGCGGGGGTCGGCCGCGGGTCGAGCCTCCGATCCGCCACGGGAACGGTCACCGAACTGAGAGCGTCGTCGTGCGACGACCTGTCGATGGCGCTCGTGGGAACCGGGTTCTCCTACGACTCGGACGTCCGAGCGGAACAGGGGCGGGCGGTCGCGGAACTCCTTCCGCGGATCCGCGACATCAGACGGTGCGGGTCCGCGGCACTGGACCTGTGCATGCTGGCCACCGCCCGCATCGACGCCTACTACGAGCGCTGCCTCAAGCCGTGGGATCACGCAGCCGGGGCGCTGATCGCCGCCGAGGCCGGCGCGGTGGTGCGGGTCTCCTATGACGACGAGGTCCCCACCGTCGCTGCGGCGCCTGGTGTGGCGAGGGAGTTCTTCTCCGCGCTCGAGACGCTCGGGGGCGCGGTCAGCAGTTGACGGCGCGCGCCGCATCCAGCTCGGCGGAGATCGGTTGACGTCCCACCTTCAGCTCGTCGAGCGAGCCCACACTCTCCGTCGAGTCCGACAGGCGCGAGAAGATCGTCCCCAGCACCAGGTCGACGGACTCGTCCGCCCGCCCGTCGGACACCAGCTGCATGCACGGCGCCGCCAGGGACAGTGACCGCGCGTTCGCCTGCCCGGCCTCGCCGTACCGGATCTGTCCGTGGCACTCGAGGTCCTGGGCGTAGACGGGGTCGTTACTGGTGGCGTCGGCTCCCGCCGGCTGGAATCCGCGTTCGGCGAGTTGGGCGGCGACCGCGCCGGCCTGGCCGCTCTGCCCGTTCGCGTTGAGCACCCGGACCCTGGTGTCCGCCAACAGGGCCGGCTCGACCGTGTCGAGGGCGTCGGCGGGCTGGTCCTGCAACCCGGCCTCCTCCGCCGCGGGCGTCACGGGGCAGGCGGCGGCCTGCGTCGCCGCATCACTCCCCCTGAGGGCGAAGGCCCACACGAGGCACCCGAGGACCAACGTGGCCACCACGAAGATGATGTAGGGGCCGCGCATACGTCCCATCCCCCGAGTGGGGGTCGGACTGGGTGTCGCCTGGGCGCTGAGGTGGACGACCATGAGGGTCCTTCCTGCAGGTGTCGCGGTGCGGGAGCCCTGTCCGGGTCCGCCTCACCACTCTAATCGTCGGGGAATCGGCGACCCGGCGGGGACACGGTCCGGAAGTGCGGATGAAATCCCTGCTAGTTTCCGTTAATATGCGTGCGCCGGTCGGTCCACGATCGAGCCGCCCGCCCCTCGTCACCAGACCGCTAGAGAAGAGACACATGGCAACCGACTACGACGCACCCCGCCGGACCGAAGCTGACGAGCTGGCCGGTGATTCGCTGGAGGAACTCAAGGCCCGGAGGGCGGAGGGGGCAACCGGCGAGGTCGACGTGGACGAGACGGACACCGCCGAGTCCTACGAACTGCCGGGAGCGGACCTCTCGGGGGAAGAACTCACCGTTCGCGTGGTTCCCGAGCAGGACAACGAGTTCACCTGTGGAGACTGCTTCCTCGTCCATCACCGGAGCCGCTTCGCCGAGGAGAGGGACGGACTGCCGATCTGCGTGGACTGCGCGGGCTGATCGCTCAGCTGTAGTGGTTGTCGGGGAGCGCCGCCGCGAGCCCCTCCGGGTCCCGGGTACTGATCAACCAGTAGGGCGTCGGGTCCAGCGGGTCGTCTAGGACGACGATCACCATGGTGGGGACATAGCCGCGGTGGACGACGAACGCCTCCGGATCGAGCTGGCGCCCCATCGCGGCCTGCTTGGCGGTCGCGGGCACGACGGCGCTGCGCGAGATGGCCTCGAAGGGCAGGCGCGCGCGGCCCGCGTACAGGGTCCCTCCGCCCTGCCCGTCGGACTCGACCTCGATCCGCTCGCGGCCGACGGTCACGAAGAGCCAGGCGAACAGGGCGGGCACGACCACGGTGAGGAGCCACAGCCACCACGGTGCGCCGAGGACCGAGGCCACGGCGGCGACGAGGGCGGTGACGGCAGCGAGAACCACCCACCACCACGCCGGTACCCGGAGTCGTTCTGAGTGGACAGGGCGCGGGACGCGGTCGGGCGACGGTCGGAGATCTTCTTCGGGCACGACATCAAGACTATCCATCACCCGGGCTCCACCCGGCAGGAGGGCGGCCAGCAATGAACTACTCGGATCACACGTCCCGATCAGGCGGACCATTGCGTCTACGGAGGTTGGACCCCGGGCTTCCGGCGCCGTCCCGCGCTCATCCCTCGGATGCGGGTATCGACCTCTACTCCGCAGTCGACTGCGAACTCGAGCCCGGGCAGCGTTCGCTGGTGGGCACGGGGGTGTCCGTCGCCATCCCGGAGGGGTATGCGGGACTCGTCCATCCCAGATCCGGGCTCGCCGCGCGTGCCGGACTCTCGATCGTCAACGCCCCGGGAACCATCGATGCCGGATATCGCGGTGAGATCAAGGTCAACCTCGTCAACCTCGACCCGTCCGATCCCGTCAGCATCGGACGCGGTGACCGGATCGCTCAGTTGATCATCCAGAGAGTCGAACTCTGGGACGTCCTGGAGGTCGACGAGCTCGATCAGACCGACCGGGGCGAGCGGGGCCACGGATCGACCGGAGGTCACCACCGCCTGACCTGACCGGCGTCAGACATCGTTGGGTAGCGTCAAGAGGCACGGTCCCGACCGGGACCGGGTCGCACGCGGAGAGGATTCGACCATGTTCGGACGCAAGAAGTCGGTGACCGGGGACCGCGACGCCGCCACCCCCGGGGAGCCCGCGGACTCCGCACCGTCCGCGACGGGTCCCCATGACCGCTCGTCGGTAGGGGACGTGGCCCGGTACTACACCGACCTCGGGTACGGACACCTCGACCTCGGTTCCCTGGTGATCGGCGTCCCCAAGGGACGTGATCTCAACGTCGCGCTGGACCCGAACGGCCAGCCGGAGTTCCACGTGGTCACCACCGTCTCGCGGGTCATCCCGCGGGCCTTCGCCGCGCCGAAGTCCGCAGGGCAGTGGCGGACCATGGTCACCGGCATGCGTGAGCAACTCGAGGGCCAGGGCGCAGAGGTGACCGTCGAGGACGGTCCGTGGGGGCGCGAGCTCGTGGCCGTCATGCCGGGAGCGGTGTTCCGTGCGATCGGGGTCGACGGTCACCGGTGGACCGCTGAGGTGCGCATCATGGCCACCCCGGAGCTGGCCGAGCAGGCCGCCGAGGAGGGCAGGGAGGTGTTCAAGCACCTTCTGGTGAACCGTGGCGACGGACCGATGCCCGTCCGGGAGGCGCTACCGCTGACCATCCCTGACGAGATCCAACAGGCGCTGGTCAAGGCGCAGTCGCAACTGGCGGCGCAGCAGCAGGCCCAGGCCTACCAGCAGCAGATGGCGGCCGGTCAACAGGGCCAGGCGGCCACGCAGGCCCGGCCCCAGAGTCCGCAGCCCCAGAGTCCGCAGACCCAGAGTCCGCAGACCCAGACGTCGGGCGCCCCGACCCCGACCCCGGCGCCGACTCCGACCCCGACCCCGGCGTCCTCCGGGGACCAGCCTCAGCAGCCGGAGTCGCGGCCACGTCGGGACGGCAGCGCCATGGACCGGCTCCGACCCACCGACGATCTCTGACCATCCGACGTGCTGAGGGGGGAGCCATGTCCGTCACACGGATGCTCCGTGGGCTCTCGGCTCGACTGACCGCGCCGCTCGAGTCGCTCGACGCGGTGGACCTGGCCGGGGTGGTGCAGGGCATCGGCAGCTCACCGGTCGAGAGCGCCCAGCGGGGCCAGCTGGTCACTCTGGCCGGCCGCGTGCGCACAGTTCTGTCCGGTGGGGGAGAACAGTTCCTCGGGGTGACGGCCGAGGTGTATGACGGTACGGGTGCGGTGGACGTGTGTTGGCTGGGACGTAGATCGATCCCGGGGATCGACACGGGCCGCTTCGTCAAGGTGACCGGGCGCATCGGCGTCCGGGCGGGCCAGAAGATCATGTTCAATCCACGCTACGAGTTGCTCAGCGGGCAACCGGGCGCGGGACGCGGAGGAGAAGTGTGACCGAGTCTGAGCGAGCCGGGGATCAGTCCACCGGTGACATCCCCACCGAGAACCCGGCAACGAAGCGGAAGTCCGCGTTCGGTGACCCGGACGCCTCGCTGCTCGAGCAGATGGGTGGTGTCCGCGGGCTCGTCTACTCGTCGATTCCCATACTGACCTTCGTCCCCGTCAACAGCTTCTGGGGACTGACGGTGGCGATATGGGCCGCTCTGGGGGTGGCGGTAGCGATGCTGGCGTGGTCACTGGCCCGCCGCGAGAACCCCCAGCCGGCGATCTCCGGCTTCATCGGGGTCGCGATCGGCGTCCTGATCGCCTGGCGTACCGGAAGCGCGAAGGGGTATTTCCTCTACGGGATCATCACGCAGGCGGTGTACGGCGGGGCGTTCGCGCTGTCCGCGCTCGCGCGGTGGCCGCTCGTCGGCGTGATCTGGGGGTTGCTCGACGGGAAGGGAATGGCCTGGCGCCGAAATCCCCAGGCGCGACGGTGGTATGCCGTCGCCACCTGGGTCTGGGCCGGGCTCTTCGCGATTCGTGCTGTCCTGCAGTACGCGCTCTATTTGAACGACGAGGTCAATTGGCTCGGGGCTGCGCGGATCGCCATGGGGTGGCCGCTCGCGCTGGTGGCGTTCGCCGTGACGATCTGGGCGGTCCGTCGCGCGATGGTCCACGAGAGAGAGTCCGCGGAGGTCGGAGAAGTCACGGACGGTTGATCAGCATCGTCTCGTGCCGACGACAGCCCCCGGCGACCTCGCCGGGGGCTGTCGTCGGCCGAGCGAGTCACCTGTCGCCGGCGGGAATTCGTGATGCTGGGATCAGACCGTGCTCGTTGCCATCCGCGAGAACTCGCTCGGTCCGGTGATGGTGCGATAAGCGAATACCGAGGCCAGGGTGGCCACGGGGATCGCGATGAGGAGCCCGACGAACAGGGCCAGGAAACCGGCCACGACGACGAGGATGTTGAGCACTGCGAGAGCGAACAGGTTCCCCGCGTCGGACTTGATCGCGTTGACGCTGGACTTCATGGCGTCGATCGCGGTCATGTTGCGGTCCACGACGAAGTGGAGGGTCCAGTACAGGAAGAACGCGACCACGATTCCGGGGATGATGAGGAGGATCAACCCGATCGACGTCGCGATCGCCACGAGGATCGCGGCGATGACGAACGCCCCGAAGTTCTGCAACTTGAAGAAGTCACCGATCTCCGGCTTGTGTCCGTCCACCTCGAGTAGGGCTCCCCGGATGATGAAGGCCTGGAACAGGAAGCTCACGGCGATCGCCAGTATGGAGCCCAGGAACGCCACCGACGCCGACTGAGAATTGGATATCGAACTCGCGATCCCGTTGGCGAGGAACATGGCCAACGTGACCAAGACCCACGGCAGTGGATTGTTCTTGAACATCTGCCAGCCGGCGCCGATGGCGTCGGTGGCGGACACCCTGCCCGTCATCACCGGCCCGCCCCCCTGGCCGGACTGGGGGTATCCGGACCCGTACCCCTGGTCTCCGTACGGCTGGTGGCCGAAGCCCTGCTGGCCGTAACCCTGTCCGGGATAGGGCTCCTGGCCGAATCCCTGTGCGTCCCCCTGTCCGCCGTACTGCTGTCCGCCCCAGTTCTGTTGGGCGGCGCCGGTGCTGTTCGGATCGTTCGGGAACCCGTCCCCTGACGGGGTGCCTCCGGTGGTCATGGCGTCTCCAGATCTCTTCGCATCGGTGTGAAAGATTTTTCCACTTCCCTGCCTCCGAACCTAGTCCTGTCTGGGCGATTTGGGGAGGGTCAACTCACCGTGTTGCGTGAGCGGACAGCGCGGAGCCCCGTCGACGGTGTCGACGGGGCTCCATATGCGGCTACGGGACGCGGTGTCAGATGTTGGCGTGAATCTCGACAGCCTGCGCAACGCCGGCCACGGTGCCGGCGATCTTCACGGCCTCCCAGGCCTGCTCCTTGGTGATGCCCTCCTTGCGGATGACGTCATCGTGAGCAGCGGTGCAGTTCTCGCACCCGTTGATCGTCGAGACGGCCATGGACCAGAGCTCGAAATCGGCTTTCTCTACTCCCGGATTCGCGATGATGTTCATCCGTAGGCCCATCCTGACCTGCGTGTAATCGTCGCCCAGGAACTCTTTGGCGCGGTAGGCCACGTTGTTCATGGCCATGATGGAGGCAGCGCCCAGAGCGGCGTTGAACGCCTCGTCGGACAGGTGCTCGCGCGCCTCGTCGGCGATCTCGGACAGCACGGTCTCGGACCGGGTCGCCGCGGCGGTGGCCAGGAAGGTCCCCCAGAGCTGCTGGGGCGACAGCTCCGTGGAGCGCGCCAGCGACCCGAGGTTCAGCTTGAGATCCTTCGCGAACTCAGGGAGCCCGGACTTCAGGTTCTCGATGGTCACTTGATGCCCTCCTGCAGCATGTCCATCTTGTTGATGTTCTTCGTCGGGTCGTTCTTCTGCCAGTTGCAGGCGCAGACCTCGGACGACTGGAGGGCGTCGAGGACGCGGAGGACCTCGTCCACGTTGCGACCGACGGCGTCCGGCGTCACGGAGACGAACTGGATGACGTTGTCCGGGTCGACGATGAAGGTCGCGCGGTCGGCGACCCCGTCCGCGTTCTCGACACCGAGCGCGCGGATCAACTCGTGCTTGATGTCCGACAGGATCGGGAACGGGACACCCTTGAGCTCGTCGTTGGTCGCGCGCCAGTTGAAGTGCGCGAACTCGTTGTCGATCGAGCCACCGAGAACCTGCGTGTCGCGGTCCTGGAAGTCCTCGTCGAGCTTGCCGAACGCGGCGATCTCGGTGGGGCAGACGAAGGTGAAGTCCTTCGGGTAGAAGAAGATCACCCGCCACTTGCCGGCGTACGACTGGTTGGTGATCGTCTCGAAGTAGTCCTCGGGCTGCTGGGCGTTGACCTGCTGCAGGTCGCCACCCTTGAGTGCGGTGAGCTCGAAGTCGGGGAACTGATCGCCGATGGTGAGAAGTGCCATGTGATCCTCCTGGGTTATGGGCCGTTCTTGAACGGGCAGGGGAGACTATGCCCGACACCCAGTGAGAGGTAAAGCCTAATGAGGTGAAGATCACCCATAGGGGCGGGTGAATAATCATCGACGTGGGGCTATTGATCGTCCTACACTCATCGACATGGCCAATCAGCGGTTCGTTCCGAGCGTGACCCAGCTCAGGGTGTTCCTCGCTGTCGCGGAGCGTCTTCACTTCCGCAGTGCCGCTGAAGAGCTGGGAATGAGCCAGCCGTCTCTCTCCCAGGCCCTGGCGACGCTGGAGGAGGGACTGCGGGTTCATCTGGTCGAACGGAGCACCAGGACGGTGCTCGTCACACCGGTCGGGCACCAACTCCTCCCGTTCGCACGGGCCGCCGTGGGCGCGATGGACGCAGTGGCCGACATCGCCGCCGGTAGCGGGGGGCCGCTGTCGGGCGACGTCCGAATCGGAGTGATCCCCACGGCCGCGCCCTACCTACTGCCGGGGCTGCTTCCCGCATTGACCGAGCGTTTCCCGGATCTGCGGCCACGGATCGTCGAGGATCAGACCGCCAGACTGCTCGAGCAGTTGCGCTCGGGGGCTATCGACGTCGCGATCATGGCCCTTCCCACCGATTCCGCGGGTGCCATCGGTATGCCCCTGTACACCGAACCGTTCGCACTCCTCGTCCCGGCTGACCACCCGCTCGCCGGGCGGGAGGGCCTCTCGCTCGAGGCCCTCGTGGATCTCCCACTCCTGATGCTCGACGAGGGGCATTGCCTCCGTGACCAGACGGTGGACCTGTGCCGGCGGGTCTCGGCTCCGATCCTGGGTCGTGGTGGGTCGCGGGCGGCGTCCCTGACCACCGCGGTGCGGTGCGTCGCCGGGGGGCTGGGGGTGATGATCGTGCCGGAGTCGGCCGTGGTGTCCGAGAGCCGCGACCCCGGCATCGGGGTCGCGAGGTTCCTCGAGCCCGCACCGGGCCGGACGATGGGTCTGGTGCTTCGCACGGCCACGGCCGGTGACGACGCCTACGCCGAGCTCGGGGGCGTGATCACCGCGGTGGCCGAGCGGCTGTTCGGGGCGGTTCCCGCCTGAGTGGCAGTTGTTCGGTACCGGCCGAGCTGGTGGAGATCGTCGACTCCAGGGTTCGCACCGCCACCAGGTATCGGGCGCGGAGCGCCTGTGTCCGCGCGATCCATCCGCGCTGGTGGGCGACGAACTCCGCACGTCCCTCGGGGGATTCCACCGGGATCGGGTCGAGCCCCCACGCCGACAGATCATAGGGCGAGGACCGCATGTCGACCTCGCGGGCGTCGAATGCGGCGACCAGCGTGGCCACCAGGAGCTCGCCCGGGGCTCCGGCCTCCATGTCCGCGACGTGCGAGTAGAGGTCCATCCCGGAATGGAGGCAGGCGGGTTGTTCGTGACGGACCTTCGCGTCGCGGGTGAGGACGTCCTCGTTGAGGGGGACGGCCGCCTCGGAGAAGAACCTGAGGGCATCGAAGTGCGTGCACCGTAGCCGGGAGCGGTCGACCACCTCGTCGATCCGTGTATGCGACACCCGTAGAGGGACCTGTCGGTGACGGACGGCGTCGTCCCCGCTGCGGTAGAGCATGGCCCATTCATGGAGGCCGAAACAGCCCATGGCGCCGGGTCTCGACGCTGTTGCCTCGACGACCTCGCGCGCCCGGGAGATGCGGGGCCCGCAGCGGGACAGGACGGACGTGGGGTCCACGATCAGGCCGGTCCGGCCGTGTAGTGAGGCGCGCTCGTAATGACGCCATTCGACCCGCTCGGTCAGGTGGGCGTTCTCCAGGATGATCCCGGGGCCGGGGTGCCAGCGTCGGATGGTGGCGACGCTCGACCGATAGTAGGTGAAGAGGAAGTCCGCGACCGGGTGTGGCTCGCCTCGCCGTCGACGCTCGAGGTGGTCGGTGGTCAGTGAGTCCACGGCCCCGGCGTGCCGGAGTTCCAGTGCTCGCCAGAGGCGTTCGGGCACCAGAACCGGGTCGGCGGTGCGGCGCCTCGGGCTCACGACCGTCGCTTCTTCTTGGGGCGGTGCACCCGGGATTGGGCGGGCCGTCGGGAACGAGCCGAGGGCGCGGACTC
>NZ_JAALDX010000056.1:0-7549 GCF_014145095.1 Dietzia sp. SLG310A2-38A2
CGCTTCCGTTGGCCGCGATCGCCCGGACCCTGGCGGGTGCATCAGTCAGCGTGGAGGTCCCGTCGGCGCGCGGACGGGCGGACCCGCGCGGCTGGGCGATCGAACTCGGGTCCGCGACCCACCGCCTCCTCTCCCGGGTGCCGCCCACGGCCGCACATCGGACGCCACGATCGCCGAGCCCGGCGATCACCCCCTCCGAACAGTTGGAAGTGACCTCATGACAACGGACACCCCTCGACCGTTTCGCTTCGCCGCCCAGGTCTACCGGGCCGAGACCGGCGCCGACTGGCGCGACGTCGCCCGCAAAGTGGAGGACATGGGCTACTCCGCCCTGCACGTCTCCGACCACTACATCGGTCCGGGACCCGCACTGGATCCGACCGCGCATCGCCCGGTGACCCTCGCACCGATCGCGAGCATGGCCGTGGCCGCCGAGGTGACCAGCTCGATCGCGATCGGCTGCCGGATGTTCTGCACCAGCTATCACGAGCCCGTCGTGCTCGCCAAGGAGGCGGCCACCCTGGCGATGTTCGCCCCCGGTCGTATCGAGGTCGGTCTGGGCGCGGGTTGGTTGGGTAACGAGTACGAGGCGATGGGCATCCCCTTCCCGAGTGCCGGCGAGCGGGTCGACCGCCTCGCGCAGACCGTCGAGTTATGCCGGCAACACTTCGCGGGGGAGTCGGTCCATGTCGACGGATCGCAGGTACGCGCGACCGGCTTCGCACCGCTTCCGGTACCGGAGCAGGCTCCCCCGCTGATGATCGGCGGCGGCGCCCGACGGGTCCTCACGCTCGCGGGTGCCGCCGCCGACATCGTGAGCGTCAACTTCAACAACCGCTCGGGCAAGCTCGGTTCGGACAGCGTGGCCACCTCGACGGTCGCCGAGACGCACAAGAAGCTCGACTGGGTGCGTGCCGGCGCGGGTGAGCGGATGCCGGAGATCGAACTCGAGACAGGCGCGTACTTCATCGCCATCGACGGTGCGACCGACGTCACCGAGGACGCGCTCATGCAGCGCACGGGGTTCACGTCGGCGGAACTGCGGGCGTTCCCGCACGCACTCGTCGGGTCGGTGGACGAGATCTGCGACCAGCTCGAGCAGCGGCGCGAGGAGTTCGGTTTCTCCTACTTCACCATCGGGGACCGGGCGTTCGAGCAGTTCGCGCCGATCGTCGAACGAATGACAGGAAAGTGAGCGTGACCATGGCACATGACGAGCACACGGACCGTTTCGTCCGGATGGTGGCTCCGCGGGCCGCGGAGATCGTCGCCGACGGTGATCTGACGCCCGGCGACGATCAGGTGGTGGTGGACATCGGGTTCTGCGGGATCTGTGCGACCGACACCCACGGATACGAGTCGGCGGCGCTCCCGCCGGCCGTCTTCGGGCACGAGTGGTCGGGCGCTATCGCGGCGGTCGGGTCCCGGGTCTCCCATCTCAAGGTGGGTCAGCGCGTGGTGGCCGGTGTCGGGCCCGCGTGCGGAGACTGCGCGCAGTGTCGCGCCGGGCACGCCGATCATTGCGATCTCGCCTTCGCCGAGGCGAACGGGATCTCCGACGGTGCGCCGGAGCACGGGGGTTTCGGGACCCGGATCTGCGTGTCGGCCCGGCGCGCCATACCGGTCCCAGACGCGCTGTCCGACGTCGAAGCAGGCCTGATCGAACCGGCGACGGTCACCTTCCACGCGGTCCGACGTGCAGGGATCACGTTGGGCGCGATCGTCGTGGTCCAGGGAGCGGGACCGATCGGCCTGCTGACCGCGCAGCACGCGCGGGTCGGTGGAGCGGGGCGCGTGGTGATCTCCGAGCCGTCGGAGGCACGGCGCTCGACGGCCGTCGCGCTGGGGTTCACCGATGTCGTACGCCCGGAGGAGTTGCGGGAGGTGCTGGCCGAGGTGTCCGGTGGGCTCGGGGCCGACGTCCTCTTCGAGTGCTCCGGGGTGGCGTCGCTGTTCCAGCCGTCGGCCGAACTCGTCCGGCGCGGCGGTACCCTCGCTCTGCTCGGCTACCCGGGGACGGACTCCTCGGTGAGCTACGGGGACTGGCAGAGTCGGGAACTCACGGTGATCGGTTCCCTCGCCTACTCGCACTCCGATTTCCTGGGCGCCATGACCCTGGTGGCCGAGGGCCGGATCGACGTCGCGTCCCTGCACACCGGCACCATCGGCCTGGACGACCTCGAGGCCATGTTCGACGAACTCGACTCCGGTGGCAGCGCCCACACCAAGGTGCTCGTCGACCCTCGCCTCTAGAGAGCTTCCCGGGCCACGAACGGGGGTGCGGACTGGCCGCTGCCGCAGGTCGCGCCCCCGTCGACCGGAATGGCGGCGCCGGTCACGAACGACGCGGCGTCGGACAGAAGGAACGCCGCCACCTCCGCAACCTCACCGGCCGTACCCCACCGCTGCAGGGGGACCATCCGGCGCAGTTCCTCGTAGCGTTCCGGGGCGGTGTCCGCGATGCGGCGGGTCATCCCGGTCTCGATGGGACCGGGACAGACCGCGTTCACCCGGATCGCCGATGCCGCCAGATCGATGGCGAAGGACCGGGCCATGTTGACCACCCCCGCCTTCGCCGCCGCGTACGGCCAACGGTCGGCCTCTCCGCCGAACGCGGTCGCCGAGGCAGTGACGACGACCGAACCGCCCCCGGCGCGCCGCAACGCGGGGACGGCCGCGCGCACACCCAACGCCACCGCGCGCAAGTTGACCTCGATCGACCGGTCGAACACCGCCATGTCGAGTTCCTCGAGCGGGCCGGAGGCCGGGACGCCGGCGTTGAGGACCAGGGAGTCGAGGCGCCCGTAGTCCGCCTCGGCCCGGGCGACCGCCTCCGCGTTGACGGCCGGATCGGTCACGTCGCCCACGAGCACGGAGACGCGAGGGTGATCGACGCACCAGGACAGGCCCTCGGTGGAGGTGTCGACGGCGACGACCGCACCCCCACGCTCGGCGACGATCTCGGCCACCGCGCGACCGATGCCGGACGCGGCGCCGGTGACGACACACACCGGTCTGCGAGGCTCCGCGACCGTCACCTCGCCGCGTGGCCCCCCGACCGTCACGGGGCCCTCTTCATCTCGACGATCGCGCGGCCGATGATCTCACCTCGCGCGAGTGCCTGGTAGGCGTCGTCGACCTCGTCGAGGCTGTAGCGCCGGGTGATGACCTCCTCGGGCGCGACGGTCCCGCCCTCGACCATCCGCAGCAGCGTCGGCATGTCCCGACGGGCCTTGGCGCCGTAGGACCCCCGGATCTCGAGCTTCCGGCGGACCAGTCGCGCGAGGTCGACCGAGCCCGCCGATCCGGCCGGGGCGATACCCACGACCACGGCACGCCCGCCGTCGTCGAGGATGTCCAGCGAGGTGGCGAAGGTCGCCGGGCTGCCGAGTGCCTCGAAGGCCACGGTCACCCCGTGGCCTTCGGTGAGCTCCCGCACGGCGGCGACGACGTCGGTCTCGCGTGAGTTGACGGTGTGCGTGGCGCCCAGCGCGGCCACGGCGGCGAGCTTGTCGTCACTGATGTCGATGGCAATGATCTGCGACACGCCCGCGGCGGCGGCGAACTGGACGATCGACGAGCCCACTCCACCGGCGGCGACCACGGCGATGCGGTCCGCGAGCCCCAGCTCGGCATTGTTGATCGCACCGAGCGCGGTGAACGAGCTGCAGCCGAGGATCGACACCTCGCCGAGGCCGATCGCGTCCGGGACGCGAAAGGCGTCGGAGGCCGGGACCACGCAGTATTCGGCGAGCCCACCCATCGAGTACATCGCCAGCGGCGAGCCATCCGCTCGGTGCAGCCTGGTCTCGCCGTCGTAGAGGGTTCCGTTGAGGCGGTTGTGCGCGAAGAACTTCTCGCAGAGGTCCTCGAGGCCGCCGACACAGTGGCGGCAGTCCCCGCACGGCATGATGAAACTGCACACCACCCGGTCGCCGATCGCCAGGGAGTCGACTCCCTCGCCGAGTTCCGTCACGACACCGGAGACCTCGTGCCCGAGCACCGCCGGGGTGGGAAAGGCGACCTCGGACTTCAACACGTGGAGGTCCGTGTGGCACACCCCGCACGCCGCGACCTCGAGGAGCACCTCGCCGCGACGCGGGACCGGTCGAGGGATCTCCTCGATCTGCAACGTGGGTCCGGTTCCGTTGAACACTGCAGCCTTCACTACACCTTCTCCTTCTCGGCCCCGGCGCTCGCCGCCTCGGCCATCTCTACGAGTACTGCCAGGCGGGCCGGCATCGCCGCCCAGTCCGCGGGCGAGCGCACCTCGTCGGAGAAGTTGCACTCGACGATGAAGTGCTCCGCTCCGGCGGCGATAGCGGTCTCCAGATCACGGATCACCCCCTCGGCGCCCTGCCCACCGGACCCGACCTCGTCTGTTGGGCGTTGGAGGTAGCTGCGCAGGAACAATCGGACCGGAGCACGGTCCGCGGGCCGGGCGGAGGCGATGGTCGACATCTGTTCACGGAGGGCGTCGACCGTCCCGCTGCTCGGGTTCCAGATGTCGAACAACGCGGCGGTGCGCGCGAGGCCCCGATCCGAACGCAGGCCCGAGAGCAACGGTGGACGCGGTCGCTGTACGGGCTTGGGCCGCACGACGGATCGGGGGATGTTGAAGAACTCCCCGGAGAACTCCACCGGATCGGGTGCCCAGCAGGCCTCGACTGCGCGGACCAACTCGTCCATCCGTCGACCGCGCGTGCGCGGGTCGACGTCCATCTGTGCGTGTTCCTCATCCGACCACCCCACCCCCAGGCCGGCGATCAACCGCCCGCCCGAGAGCACGTCCAGAGTGGCCAGACGCTGCGCCAGCTCCACCGGTCGGTGATACCCCGCCACCAGGATGCTGCTGCCCACGAGCACCGTGTCGGTGACCGCGACGACGTAGGCCATGAGCTCGGTCGCCCCGAGCACCGAACGGTAGGCGGGATGCACCGCTGTGGTGTGCCGGCCCCCGTAGACGGACTCGTTCCGCTCCGGATAGAACAGGTGCTCCTGGGCCCACAGTCCGGCGAAGCCGAGCGCCTCGGCGTTCCGGGCGAAGTCCCGTACGGCCGCCGCGTCGGCGTGCTCGCCCAGCTGGGGCAGTGCGAGGCCGATCTGCATCAGAGGATCGTCACCGACCCGGTGTTGCCGTCGACCTCCACCATGGCCCCGTCGGGGATGCGTGCCGTCGCGTCCTGGACGGAGACCGCACACGGGATCCCCAGCTCGCGGCAGACGATCGAGGAGTGGGTGATGGTCGCGCCGACGTTGACCACGACCCCGCCCGCGAACACGAACAGCGGCGTCCACGCCGGGTCCGTCTGCGGTGCCACCAGGATGTCGCCCTCGTCGAGCTGGCCGGCGTCGTAGGGATCGTGCATGATGCGCGCCCGGCCGCGGACAACACCGGGGGCGCCGCCGACGCCGGTGAGGACATCGCCCGGGATGGCGGCGGGGACCTGGTGCTCGGTCCGGCGCGGCCACTTCGACAGCGGTAGGGGCTCGAACAGGAAGAACGGCGGTTGCAGGTCGAACAGGGACTGGTACTGCGCCCGGCGCTCGCTGATCGTCCCGGAGAACGATCCCGGGTCGGCCGCGAAGTCGTCGAGTTCGTCGTCGAGCAGCATGGTGATGTCGTGATGGTCCTCCATCACTCCCGCCGCGACCATCCGGTGCCCGAGTTCGTACAGGGCTGCGCGCATCTCGCCCATCACCTTCACGCAGGCAGTCTTGGTACGTTCCCGCCACGGCATGAACCGGGTGATCGACCCGGCCGCATCGAGGAAGCTCTGCCGTGTGGCCTCGTCGGGCATCTTGTCTGCGAGTTCAGCGGTCAGCGCGAGCCTCTTCTCGCGGTTGCGCTCCAGGATGCGCTCGGGGTCGGCGTCGTCGGGACTCAGGCGCATCCCGTTGATGGCCAGGAGCGCGAGCACCGGGTTCGACTCCCAGCTGTCCGACCGGATGTCCCACTCGTTGGGGGCGCGGGATCCGTACTTGTAAAGGAAGTCGTCGAACTCGGCCCGGAACGTCCTGGCGTCGGGCTCGTCGCTGGTCTCGATGGCCTCGAGCGCGGTCGACAGGCCGTCGTCGAAGATGGCGGTGAGCGCCTCCGATCCGGCGACGAGGCGCCCCAGCTTCCACATCGCGAACGACGGTGCTGCCGAGTCGACGCCGCCCAAACCGCTCAGGAGGGTGCCGAGCTTGTCCGATTCCCCGATGGACTCGAGCAGGGCGCCGGCCACGGCCGGTCCCATGGTGGAGAGGGTGGTGGTGACGGGGTGGTAGCCGTAGCAGAAGATGAGGTCGTCGATGAACGAGCGTGCGTGATCGACGAGTTGCTGATCGGAGAGGGAGCTGAGGTCCGGCCGCGCGTCGCGGGCGCGATCAGCCCGCCGCTTGGTCTCCTCGGCCTCCGGGTAATCGGTGGTCGTCAGGGCCCAGGCGGTCTTCTCCGCCAGTCCGGCGGTGAGTTCCGCGTTCTCGTCCCCGGGCTTGGGCGTGTACTCCGGCAGCTCGGGGTGATCACCGACCCAGAGGCTGTTCCACACCGGCACCGTGAGTCCGGGGAGCCGGGCACCGTTGAGCTCGGTCATCGAGAAATTGGTGTAGTGATATCCACCGAAGTTGCCGATGATCTCCGGCATGTGCTCGTCGATCTCCTCGGGCAGATGCGTTCCGAGGTGTCTGGTGTATCCCTCGCGCCACCCGATGTTGAGCCCCTTGTTCCACACGAGCGTCACGTTCAACGGACTCGACGGGTCGGGCAGCACCTCTCCGGCGTTGGCTCGGGTGTACACGGGGTAGCGCTCACTGAACTCCCAGTCGGTGATCCAGCGGTCACCTACGGGGTTCACGGCCTGGGGGTCGGTCATCGATGCTCCTCCAACGGTGTATTTCAAGTCACACTATAGAAACAGACGCCGGATTGAAACCTGTACAGAGATATTTTTTTGCGGGGCTCCCTGGACTTTTGGCCCTTTGCCCCGAAACTAGAACTTGATAGCTTCTCCAGTTACTGTCAGAGTTTCACGAGACGCAGGTCACTACGGAGGGAGCCTCATGTTCGCGAAGGTGCTTGTAGCCAATCGGGGCGAGATCGCCGTGCGTGCATTTCGCGCGGCGGTCGAACTCGGCGCCTCGACCGTCGCGGTCTTCCCCGAGGAGGACCGGAACTCGGGCCACCGGGCCAAGGCCTTCGAGGCCTATCAGATCGGCGAGGTCGGTCATCCGGTCCGCGCCTACCTCTCCGTGGACGAGATCATCGGTGCTGCCCTGCGCTCGGGGGCGGACGCGGTCTACCCGGGATACGGGTTCCTGTCGGAGAACCCCAGGCTCGCCGCCGCCTGTGCCGAGGCCGGTCTGACCTTCGTCGGCCCGTCGGTCGAAGTATTGGAGCTGACCGGTGACAAGTCGACGGCGGTCGCGGCCGCGCGGGCGGCAGGCCTCCCGGTCCTCGCCTCGACGCCGCCGTCGTGCGACGTCGACGAGCTGACGTCGACGGCCGACGCGCTGCACTTCCCCGTCTTCGTCAAGGCCGTCGCCGGCGGTGGCGGTCGGGGGA
>NZ_JAALDX010000056.1:7810-42252 GCF_014145095.1 Dietzia sp. SLG310A2-38A2
TGGCCCCCGCTCCCGGTCTCGACGACGACCTGCGCCGCCGGATGTGTGACGACGCGGTGCGATTCGCCCGCCACATCGGGTACACCGGCGCCGGCACAGTGGAGTTCCTCCTCGACCGACAGGGTCGGCACGTGTTCATCGAGATGAACCCCCGCATCCAGGTCGAGCACACCGTCACCGAGGAGATCACCGACGTCGACCTCGTCGCGGCGCAGCTGCGTCTCGCAGCGGGCGAGTCGTTGGCCGACATCGGCCTGACCCAGGAGTCCGTCAGGATCCGGGGCGCCGCGGTGCAGTGCCGCATCACCACCGAAGACCCCACCGACGGGTTCCGGCCCGACACCGGTCGGATCACCGCGTACCGGACCCCGGGCGGGTCCGGTGTGCGCCTCGACGGCAGCGTGGGGATCGGATCGGAGATCAGTCCACACTTCGACTCCATGCTCGTGAAGCTCACGTGCCGGGGCCGCGACCTACTCACCGCCCGCACCCGCGCCCGACGCGCGATCGCGGAGTTCCGCGTGCGTGGCGTGACGACCAACATCCCGTTCCTGCAGGCGGTACTGGAGAGCCCGGACTTCGCCGACTGGAACGTCACGACCGGGTTCATCGAAGCCCATCCCGAGTTGCTCGATCGTCACACGTCCGCGGACCGCGGGACCCGCATCCTCCGGTACCTCGCGGATGTCACGGTGAACCGGCCGCACGGGGAGCGGCCGTCCACCGTGTACGCGGTCGACAAACTCCCACCGCTCGACCTGGCCGCGACACCCCCCGCCGGCTCGCGGGACCGGTTGCAGCGGATGGGCCCCGAGGGGTTCGCCGCCGCCCTCCGTCGCTCCGAGGAACTGGCGGTCACCGACACCACCTTCCGTGACGCGCACCAGTCGCTGCTCGCGACCCGCGTCCGAACCCGGGACCTGGTGGCGGTCGCGCCCCACGTGGCCCGCATGACGCCTGAGCTGCTGTCGGTCGAGGCCTGGGGTGGAGCCACGTTCGATGTCGCTCTGCGCTTCCTCAACGAGGATCCGTGGGACCGCCTCGCGCAGCTCCGCGAGGCCATGCCCAACCTGTGCATCCAGATGTTGCTGCGCGGACGCAACACAGTGGGCTATACCCCGTACCCGGAGGAGGTGACCGACGCGTTCGTGCGCGAGGCCGCGTCGACCGGGGTCGACATCTTCAGGATCTTCGACGCCCTCAACAACGTGGAGGCGATGCGGCCGGCCATCGACGCGGTCGCGGGCACCGGCCACGCCGTCGCCGAGGTGGCGATGTCCTACACCGGCGATCTCTCGGATCCCGGAGAACAGCTCTATACGCTCGACTACTACCTGCGGTTGGCGGAGCAGATCGTCGAGGCCGGCGCCCACGTCCTGGCGATCAAGGACATGGCCGGTCTTCTCCGTCCCCCCGCCGCGGCCACTCTGGTGCGCGCACTACGGTCTCGTTTCGACCTCCCGGTGCACCTGCACACCCACGACACGCCGGGTGGGCAACTCGCGACCTACCTCGCGGCATGGGAGGCCGGGGTCGACGCGGTCGACGGCGCGAGCGCAGCGCTCGCGGGGACGACCAGCCAACCGGCGATCTCCGCGATCGTCGCCGCGGTGCAACACACGCCGCGGGACACCGGGTTGGATCTGCAGTCCGTCTGTGACCTCGAGCCATACTGGGCGGCGGTGAGATCGAACTACGCGCCGTTCGAGTCCGGTCTCCCCGCCCCGACCGGGAGGGTGTACACCCACGAGATCCCGGGCGGGCAGCTGTCCAACCTCCGCCAGCAGGCGGTCGCCCTCGGACTCGCGGACCGATTCGAGGACGTGGAGAGGGCCTACGCCGACGCCGATCGCGTACTCGGGCGTCCGACCAAGGTCACCCCGTCGTCGAAGGTGGTCGGCGACCTGGCACTCGCTCTGGTCGGTGCCGGACTCAGCGCCGACGACTTCGCCGAGAGCCCGGCCGAGTTCGACATTCCGTCCTCGGTGATCGAGTTCCTCCACGGGGACCTCGGCGAACCCGCCGGCGGGTGGCCCGAACCGCTGCGGTCGCGCGCCCTCGAGGGACGCGCGGCACCACGGGGTGTCACGCCCCTGACTGCGGAGCAGTGCGAGGCCCTGCACGGGAACCCGGCCGGGCGACGGGAGGTGCTGAACAGCCTGTTGTTCCCCGCCCCCGCCCGGGATTTCGCCGATCACCGTGCGCGCCACGGCGACACCTCACGACTGTCCACGAATCAGTACTTCTACGGACTGCGGCAGGGCGAGGAGCACCGGGTGGAGCTGGAGAAAGGGGTGACGCTGCTGATCGGTCTTGAGGCGATCTCCGAACCCGATGAGGCGGGGATGCGCAACGTCCTGTGCATCCTCAATGGTCAGCTGCGCCCCGTGCGGGTTCGTGACCGCGGGGTGACCGACTCCACCCCGCGGGCGGAGCAGGCCGACGCGAGCATCCCCGGGCATGTGCCGGCACCGTTCTCGGGCGTCGTCACGCTCGCCGTGCAGGCCGGCGACGTCGTGGAACGTGGTGATGTGGTGGCCACGATCGAGGCCATGAAGATGGAGGCCTCGATCACCGCCACCCACGAGGGACTGGTGACCCGGACACTCTTCGACCACCCGACCGACGTCGCCGGGGGCGACCTGCTGATGGTCGTCGAGTAACCGGCGCGGAGAGGCCGCCTCCACCGGAGGCGGCCTCTCCGCGGTCAGCTCCGCTCGATGAGCGCGGCGGCAACCGTCTCGGCATGGACGGGGACGTCACCGAGGATCAACTGATCGGTCTTGGCCCGCCGGAAGTAGTGGTGCAGCGGGTGTTCCCAGGTGAAACCGATCCCGCCGTGGACCTGGATGGACTCCTCGGCGGCGAACACCGCGGCCCGGGAAGCGAGGACCTGTGCCGTCGCCGCCGCGACCGCGAGCTCGCCGGTGGGCAGGTCGTCGGAGCCCGCGGCGTCGAGCACCGCGGCCTCGGCGAGTTCCACGGCGACGTACATGTCGACCAGGCGGTGCTTGATGGCCTGGAACGACCCGATCACACGGCCGAACTGCTCGCGGGACGAACAATGGTCGACGGACAGTTCCAGACACCGGCGGGCCGCTCCCACCTCCTCGGCCGCGAGAGCGGTGAGGCAGAGCGCCTCCACGCGCTCCAGCGCCTCGCGCACCCCGGGGCCCCCGACGGCAGATGTCTGTGCGCCGTCGAAGACGACGGTCGTCAACGACCGTGTGAGGTCCAGGCTCTCGCGTGGGTGGAGCGCGACCCCATCGGCGTCCGTGCCGATGACTGCGAGTTCCGGGCCGTCTGCCGTCGACGCGACCACCACGAGCAGATCGCACCTCTCGGCCCCGATCACCGCCGGTTGGCTGCCGCGCAGGGTGAGGGTGTCGCCGGTGCGCACCGCAGTGACGCCGGAGTCAGTGAATCGGGGTCCGGTGACGAGTGCGGCCAGGGAGGTGCCCGCGGCGATCCCGGGCAGATACCGCGCGCAGCTGTCCGGGGAGCCCGCGAGGGAGAGGGCCCAGCCGGCCCGGACGGCGGACGGGAGGAACGGGGCCCGCCCGAGGGTCCGACCGAGCTCCCCCATCACCACGGCGACGTCCTTGAGACCGCATCCGGCTCCACCGTACTGCTCGGGGATCGGGATCTCGAAGAGACCCATTTGATCGATCAGGGCCGTGACGTCGTCGCCTGGGCCGGTGCCCGAGAGCGCGCGCCGCAGTGCGTCGCGCAGGTCGGACTGCTCCACGGTGAGTTCGAGTGCCATGTCGCTCCTGAGGTATCCGCTAGTGGGGTTCGCGTGGCAGGCCCAGGCCACGTTCGCCGATGATGTTCCGCTGGATCTCGTCCGATCCGCCCGCGATCCGGTAGCCGGGCGCGCCCAGAAGGTGCTCGGTCCATGCGAACGTGTCCGCGACACCGGTGTCCGAGATGATGGCGTGGCCCAGGAACGATGCGGCCGCATCTCCGACCCGCTTGAGGTTCTGCGTCCACACCAGCTTGCCGACCGACCCCTCCACCCCGGGCACCGCGCCGGACTGCACGCGTTCCGCGTAGCGCGACACCATGAGTGCCGAGGCACGCTCGTAGATCGCAGCCTCCGCGAGCCGTTGGCGGACCAGCGGGTCACGGGCGATTCCGAGGCTCGTGGCCAGGCGGACGAGGTCCGCGGAGTTGCCGCCCGCGCTGACGATGCCGGCGCTCGAGTTGCGCTCGAAGCCCAGCGTCGTGAGAGCGACCTTCCATCCTTCTCCCTCGGCTCCGATCCGCCACTCGTCGGCGATGGTGACATCGCTGAGAAAGACCTCGTTGAAGGTGGAACCTCCCGACATCTGCCGGATCGGGCGCGTCTCGATGCCCGGAGCGTCCATGGGCACCATGAACGCCGTCATCCCCTTGTGCTTGGGCGCCGTGGTATCCGATCGTGCGATGAGCAGGCCCCAGTCCGAGAACTGGGCGCCGGATGTCCAAACCTTCTGCCCGTTGACCTTCCAGGTCTCACCGTTGCGGACCGCCCTGGTGGACAGGGACGCGAGGTCGGAACCGGCTCCGGGTTCGGAGAAGAGCTGGCAACAGAGTTCGTCGGCACGAAGGAACGGGACGATGAACCGGTCGCGTTGCGCGTCGGTGCCGAGCGCCAGGATCGTGGGTGCGACCAGTTCCACCGTCACGAGGACGTTCTCGTGCCGGTCGGGGGTCGAGTATTCGCGCTCGAGGGCCGTGTATACGCGCTCGTGAGAGGCGGAGAGGCCCGATCCGCCCCACTTCGTGTCCCACGTGATCGCGCCGAATCCGGCGTCCATCCGCGTGGCCTGCCACGCGCGCGCCTCATCGATGAGCGCGCGTTCCTCGTCGTGTCCGTAGTTGTGGAAGATGGCGTACGTCGGTTGGACGTCGGAAGTCGTCCTCCGTGCCAGGTTCGCGTCCAGCCACTCGCGCGCGACGACGGCGAAGTCCTCGCGATCGAGGTCGGAGAACGGCGGCGGGATCCGCGTCATCGGTTCTCTCCGGAGAGTTCGGCCATCCGGGAGGCCAGCGCCGCCTTGGAATCGGGGTGTTCGGAGAGCCGTACCGTGAACGACTGCTCCAGCTCGTAGCCAGTGCGCAGATCGAGGTTCTCGCATCCGTTCAGCGACTGCTTGGCCAGCACCAGCGCATGCCGGCTCTTCGCGGCGATCACCCGGGCCTGCGCCAGTGCGGTCTCCAGCAGAGCATCGTGCGCAACGACCTCGACGGGCGCGCCCCACCGGCGAAAGGTGTCCGCGTCGACGGGCTCCGCGGTGAAGAACATCCGTCGCATCGCCTGCTCGGGCAGCATGCGCGCCGTGAATTTGCCACCCCCGAGGACTCCCACGTTCATCTCGGGCAGACCGAACGACGCGCGTTCGGAGGCGACCACGAGATCGCACAGAGCGGCCATTCCGAAACCGCTTCCGAGCGCGGGCCCGTTGATCGCGGCGATCACCGGGATAGCGCATTCGCGAACGCCCAACAGCGCTCGCCGCGCGGCGCGCATCTCGGTGTCACCGCTGGCGGCGTCCATCGCCTCGAACGCCTTGAGGTCGTTGCCCGCGCAGAAGATTCGTCCCCGACCCGTCAGGATGACGACCCGCGCGGACGCGTCGTCGGATAGCGCCTCGAAGGTGTCGGCGATCTCGCCGTACATGTCGCGGTCGATCGCGTTGACCTTGCCCCGGGCCAGTTCCACGACGACGATGCCGGGCTCCGGCCGTGAGACCACAAGATGGCGCGGGTGAGGGGACGCTGACTTCCCGGTCTCGGGCATTGAGGTCTCCTGATTCTGGTGCGCAGAGCCGCATCCGGGCGGGTTCCCCGTGAGCGTCCACGGAGCTTTCCTGACAGTGACTACAGTATCGAAACCGGTTAAATATGTACAGAGTTTGAGGGACTTGGGACCGTAGCTGGGTACAGTGATCGCCAAATGTCGCCTAGTGCTGGGGGAATCCCCGTTGTGACCACCGAGTCAGGCCCGTCGCCGAAGCCACGGGAGCCCAAGATGTCCGCGCGCGTCGCCAACCTCATCGCCGACGAGATCCTGGGTGGGGCCGTGGGGGTCGGGGAGCGGCTGCCGACAGAGAAGGAGATGGTCGCGGAGTTCGGCGTCGCGCGCACCACGGTCCGCGAAGCCCTCCGCCTCCTGGAGAGTCGCGACCTCGTGACCATCAAGGCAGGAATCGGCGGCGGCCCGGTCGCCACTCGTCCGGAGCTGACCTCCCTGGGCAACATCATGAAGCTCTTCCTCCAGATCAACGGCGCCACCATCAGTGACGTGATCGACGTCCGGCTGATGCTGGAGCCGACGGTGGCCCGGGAGGCGGCTCGTCACGTGAGCGACACCCAGCTCGAGAGCATGCAGCACGCACTCGACCGGATGCGAGAGGACCCGGGCGATTACGCGAGCTTCCAGCTCGGCAACGCAGAATTCCAACGCGGGGTGTACGAGGCGACGGGCAACCCGGCCCTCCGCATCGTGATGGAGACGCTCTGGCTACTGGTACGCGACGCCGAGCCGGACGAACACCCGATGGCGACCCGCCTGGCAGCGGTGGAGATGCAGCAGGACGTGCTCGACGCATTACGGTCGCGACATCCGGATGAAGCAGCCGCGGCGATGGACGCCTTCAACAAGGAGTCGGCACGCTACTACCGTCGGCACCTCGCCGCCGTCATCGCCCAGCCGGTCCGATGGCAATTGTGAGTCCGCACCGGAACGCCCCACGCCGGACCCGCCAACCGCACCAGGTCAGTCGACCTCTTCTCCGACCCACTTGGCGAGCAAGTGGTGCATGTGGCGGATCTTGATCTCCTGGTACCGGGCCATCGGCAGTAGCTTTCGGGTCGTCGTCTTCAACCCGCGATGAACCTTCGGCATGTTGTACGCGTCCTGGTCGAACACCCGCGCCGAACTACCGAGGACCGTGGCGTCGATCCACGTCTGCTCCGGGGTGAGCCATTCGACCTTGGCGGCGGGAGGCCGCGCACCCGAGAACGGCGCGAGCAGGTAGACGTCCATGATGGAGGTCTCGTGATCGTCGCCGTTGGGCCGGAAGCGGTAGACGATGCGCTGGTAGGCGCCCCAGGGATGGAAGTTGGGGAAGACCGTGTAGTAGATGCTGTCGAGCGATTCGGCGTCCGACATGTTGTCCGCCTTGAAGTCTCCGATCACCTCGCGCAGACCCTCGCGGGCGAGCATGCCGGACATCTCTCGCGCGGTGACCCCGTCGGGCAACGTGACCAGTGGATCCTCGTCGATCCGCGCGTCCACCATCGAATCGAACATCTCCTGCTCGGTCGGCGTGAACCTGATATGCGGGCTGGGCACACCATTGGCGGTGATGCCGCGATTGAAGTTCCCCCAGGTGTCGTACTGACTGTTGGAGTCACCGGTCCCCACGACGCGCTGGGGGTGAGTGGTGACCACGTGGAACGCCTCGGAGAACGCCTCCTGGGCGATCTTCCAGTTGGCGTCGATCACCTTGGCGACATGGGCCTGGATGTAGCGGTCCTCCAGTGGCCATCCCTCGAAGTGCTTGTCGAGATCACCGAGGAAACTCGCCAGCGACTCCGAGTCCGGGTCCATGTTGATGAAGACGAAGCCGCCCCACGTGTCCACCTTGACCTGGGGAAGATCCATCTCCCCCTTGTCCACGTGGGGGAAGTCCCACTCAGAGGTCATGGATTTGAGGGATCCGTCGAGGTTCCAGCAGAACCCGTGGAACGGGCAGCGGAGGTCGTGGCCGGCGGGGCCGCTCTCCTCCCGTAGTGTGCGTCCGCGGTGCAGGCAGGAGTTATAGAAGGCACGGATCGACATGTCCTTGCCGCGGACGACCAGGATGGACTTCTCGCATATCTCGTAGACGTGCGTGTCGCCGGGCTCGGGGATCTCCTCCTCGCGACACGCCATCTGCCAGACCTTGTACCACATGCGGTCTCGCTCGAGTTCGTGGTATTCGCGGCGGATGTACCGCGAGACCGGGATGAAACTCTGATCCTCGTAGAGCTCGTGGGTCTCTTCCCTCAGCACCGGCGGTACGGGGTGGGTGTCGGTATCCAGCAGACGCTGGTAGCCGGCGGAGTACTCGCCGTGCTCGTCGTCTGATGCGGATCGATCTGTGGCGCGGGCGTCGATGTCGGTCACAGTGTGCCCCCTTCGGCGGCGTGCGAGGAGCGGGCTTCCTCGGCGAGTCGGTCGGCCTGCATCCTCTCGAGGAGCTTTGCAGCGCCCATGAATCGGCGGTTCTGGGTGATGGGCACCGGTTCGCGGGGACCGAGCCCCACCCATCGGGCCATCTCCGGGTCCACCGATCTGACTTCACCGTGCAAGTAACGACCCTCGGGGTCGAAGGTGCCGGTCTTTCCGTCCTTGGTGGTGACGAGGACGTTGTAGTCCTGGTCGAACTCGTAGATGGCACGACTCATCGGATGGCGAATCTGACGCATCGGTATCTCCTCGGTGGGACGAACCCCTTACTTGGCAATGTATTCACTAACGGTAACACCAGATAGTGAGAAGCGACACAGGAATAACTGGATACGTTGTCAATTAACGAGTCACTCGAGGTGCCCGGCCCACCGCAGCGCGTTTGCGACGAGCGCCCGGTAGTGGGGAGAGGCCAGGGTGGAGGCCCCGTCGCCCGGCTGGAGATAGACGAGGCGACTCCTGCCGTGCGAACGGCACCATCCGACGAGCGACGTCCCCGGTTCGTGTCGCCAGCCCTCGCGCTCGTCCCGGCGACCGGCCATGGCCAGCGCTGTCGAGAAGTGCACGTCATCGGTCATCGGCGCGTCTGTGCGCAGAAGGGGAACGACCGAGTCCTCGAAGATCTCGCAGAGGTAGGTCTCGTCGATAAGATCGAACCGCGGAGGGACCCCCGCGACCACGGGATGCGCACCGTTCTCGACCGTGATCTGTTGACGAACCGCATGGCGGTACCCGGAGTCCGGACGAGGGGCGCCCCGCACCGTCCCGGGCCTGTAGAGATATCGCCCCCCGACAAACTCCGACCACTCGTCCCAGTTGGCCCAGGAAGCGATGGCGTGGTGGAGCACCACGAACCCGTGACCGGTTCGGGGCGCCGCCCGCAGCCTCTCGCGCAGCGAGTGCGGAGGCTCGGACGGTTCGGGCAGGGTGCCGGGCATGTCGTAGTGGAGCGACACGTCGAACTCGGCGATCTCGTCGGCATCGATGTCCGCGTCGGGGTGCTCCCGCCACGTGATGTCGCCCGGCAGGGCGTCGAGGAAATCGCTGAACGCGCGCCGATCGAACGAGTGACCGCCGGTGATGGCGAGGATGCGCATGGCCGAACTCCCACAGGATCGAGTAACTGTTCTCAACTTCAAGTTACTTCACCGCTGTGCTGCTCGCGGCCACGAATGACGTTCAGCGGCCGACGATCATCCTCGTGCAGACATCCCCCGTGGCGGTGCGGAGCTGCTCTTCCGGCACGTCGGACAGGGGCCCGCCCTCGATCCGGAGCGGCTGGATGGCGATGGTCGTCGCGATCACGGTCCGCACCCGGAGGGACCGGGCGGCGTGTTGCGTCGTCGCGGCGCGGCGGTTGGGCTGATCGTCGCTGACAGGGAAATAGTCGAACGCGCGGCGGATATGGCGCTCTTCGTACTCCCTGGTCAGCAGCCTGGTGCCCGGCGTCGCACCTCCGGCCATCTGGAGGAACAACATCCGGGCCGAGTTCGGGTGCTCAGCCGTCCAGTCCCAGACCGCTCCCAGGACGTCCCGGAAGGACTCGGGGCCCGCGGAGACATCGTCGGGCCGCGCCGTCTGGGCGGCGGCGGAACTCGCGTCCATCGCGTAGCCCAGGGCACTCTCGAAAAGCTCCTCCTTGCTCGCGAAGTGATAGTAGACCGCCGTGGGCACCATTCCGGCCTCCTGCGCGATCTCCTGGATGGCCGCTTCCGCGAAGCCCTTCCTGGAGAAGACCCGGACAGCGGCCTGCACGATGAGGTGGCGACGCGACGGGCGGTGGGCCCCCGAACCGTTGCGCGGTTCGGAGGACTCGCGCGACCGGGTTTTCGCCCCCCTCGGCGGGGTCGAGTCTCCGGTCAGCACCTCCTCGGGGCCCGTGTGATCGACAGCGTCCTGGTTGTCGACAGCACCCGGGTAGTCGTCTGGGCCCGGGTAGTCGTCGGGACCGAGGCCGGCGGGCGGGAGATCGTCGGCCGCCGGTGTCGAGTCCCAGCCCAGCCACTCCGGATCGGGCCGGGACGCCGAGTCGGCGCCCTCGGATGATTTCGCGGACCGCGCCATGCGTGCTCCCCTCGGAGGTCGGAGGCCGCGACCGGTGACGATGGTGCCCGTCGGGCAGGGATCGCGGCGTGGTAACAGGATGGCACAGGCGTTCACGTGGGGTTGCTGTCATGCTTGAGCCATGGTGGCCAAAAAAGCTACGGAGCGTGCCGGCGCCAAACGGTCGAACGGCGCCTCCGGTTCAGGTTCTGACAACGGAGGGCGCCGTGCAGCCCATCGCCCTTCTCGGCGGGACGTCGTCGTCGAGGCCGCGATGCACCTCTATTCCATGCGATCGATCGAGGACGTCACGGTGGCCGACATTGCTGCCGAGGCGCAGATGAGCTCGGCAGCGGTCTACTACCACTTCTCATCTAAAGAGGAGGTTCTCCTCGGAGGACTGCGGATCTTCACCGAACGGATGCTGGAGTACCTCCGTGCGCGGATCGATGACGACCCCGAGGCGTCGCTGGGCGAGTTGATCGTGGCGGTGCTCGAGTGGTCCGACGCCCATCGAGCAGCGTCGCTGGTGTACTTCGTGCGTTCTCCGGGATGGAGCCTCTCGATCGAGGCGCTGCGCCGCGAGGTCCGGCTGGAGCTGCTGTCGATCTTCACCGGCGAGCTCAGAGTGCGCGACCGGATCACCTCCACCGCTACGCAGGGCGCGGCGGCGACCGCCCTCTCGAGCCTGCTCGAGGTGTCGGCGGCATCGTGGTTGACCGAGGACGCAGTGCTCGCGAATCTCGGCCGCCGTCGCTTCTCCGACGAGGTGCGCGAACTCGCCACTGACATCGTCAGCGTGTGACCTGGACCGAAACGGAGTCAAGTTTCGGCCGACTCACGATGCGATTACCAGGCTTTTCTCCGTAGTATCTTTATAGTGTCCCTAGTCTGTGGTTCACTAAACCCGTGCTCAACCAGACCCGTGCGCGAACCATCGATCTCGACAACCCGTTTGCACCGCTGACCGGGCTGTGCGAGTTGATCCTGGTCCGCCACGGTGAGCAGGTGCTGACCCGGGAACTGAGCGCGTCCGAGACCGTGGATCCCCCACTGTCCGAACTGGGCCGGCGCCAGGTGGCGGCGGTGGCCGAACGGACGAGGTCCAGGCAGATCGACGCGGTCTACTCGTCGCCGCTGCGCCGCGCGCTCGACACGGGCCGTGCGATCGCCGGTCACCACGGCCTAGAGCCCACCATCCGCGAGGCCCTCACCGAGTACGAGCCCTGGCAGGACTTCCCCGCCGATCAGTCTCCGTTCGAGACGCTGCCGCACGACGAGCTCTCGCGGATTTTCCGGGAGCACGCCCGCACGCGGAGCTACCAGGCCTTCCCCTACGCAGAAGACCCGGTCGCGTTCCGCGACCGGGTGCTCGGCGAGGTGGCCGCGATCGTGGACTCCAATCCGGGCCGTCGCGTCGTGGTCACCTGTCACAGCGGCGTGATCAACGCGATCCTCGCCGACGCGCTCGGCAGCGGGTTCGACATGCCCGTCCGGGTCCACCACACGTCACTGAGCGTCGTGCGCGCCGCGGACACGCGACGCGCGGTCCAGTCGATCAACGACTTCACCCACGTCCTGTCGTTCCAGACCGAAGTCGGAGCGATGAACCTGTAACCCCTCCGGATCGTCCACCCGACGATCCCGACCGACACGAAGGAATCCCCCATGGATCTGAACCTCAAGGGCAAGAGGGCCCTCATCAGCGGCGCGAGCAAGGGCATCGGCCTGGCCATCGCGCGGACCCTGATCGCCGAAGGCGCCTCCGTGGGCATCTGTGCGCGCGGCGAGGACCAGTTGAACTCGGCCGCAGCCGAGCTGGCGGAGTCCGGAACGGTCTTCCACAAGTCCGTCGATGTCGGCGACCCGGACGCGGTCGCCGCCTTCGTCGATGCCGCCGCAGACGCGCTCGGGGGTGTCGACATCGTCATCGTCAACGCCTCGGCCATGACGGGCAAGGGTCGCGAGGCATGGGAGAACAGCTTCAACGTGGACCTGATGAGCCTCGTCAGCTTCATCGAGTCCTCGACGCCCCACCTGGAGAAGAGCACGGCCGCCTCGGTGGTCACCATCAGCACGACCTCGGCCATCGAAGCCGGCCCGATCACCACCGCCAACAGCTATGGAGCGCTCAAGGCAGCCGTACTCCAGCACTCCTCGGCGCAGGCACGCGTGCTGGGCGGCAAGGGCATCCGCGTCAACGCCGTCTCGCCGGGCCCGGTCTACTTCGAGGGTGGCCCGTGGGACACGATCAAGGAGAAGAGGCCAGAGCTCTACGACGCTGCCCTGTCCGCGGCGGCGCTCGGCAAGCTCGCCGATGCACAGGACGTCGCCAACGCGGTCACCTTCCTGGCCTCACCGGCGGCGGGCCATATCACCGGCACCAACCTCGTCGTCGACGGTGGCTTCACCAACCGCTTCGACTTCTGATGACAACACGCGACGTCGAGACCGCCGACCTGGTCGTACTCGGTGGCGGCTCGGGCGGATACGCCTGCGCGTTGCGGGCCGCGCAGCTGGGCTTGTCAGTCATCCTCGTCGAGGCCGGCAAGCTGGGCGGCACCTGTCTCCACAACGGCTGCATCCCGACCAAGGCGTTGCTGCACGCCGCGGAGGTGGCCGACACGATCCGCCACGCCGCCGACTTCGGGATCGAGGCGACGCTCGGCGGAGTCGACCTCAGTGCCATGCACGGCTACAAGCAGCAGGTCGTCGATGGTCTCCACCGTGGCCTGGAGGGACTGATCGCCTCCAGGAAGATCCGGGTGCTCGGGGGTCGTGGTCGTCTGCTCGGGGGCACCACCGTCGAGGTCGATCTCGGCGCCGGGGGCAGCGTCCGATGCCGGGGGGAGGCGTTGGTGCTCGCCACGGGGTCGCAGTCCCGGACATTGCCGGGCGTCGAGATCGGCGGACCCATACTCACCAGCGACGGGGCGCTCGAACTGGAATCCCTGCCCGCGACGGCGATCGTCCTGGGTGGTGGCGTGATCGGCTGCGAGTTCGCCAGTCTCTGGGCCTCGTTGGGGGTGGAGGTCACGATCGTGGAGGCCGCCCCGCGAGTGCTGCCGACCGAGGACGAATGGTCGTCCGCACAGCTCGCACGGGCGTTTCGCGCACGGGGCATCACCCTTCGCACCGGCACCCCGCTCTCGGGCGCGACCGCCACCGACGAGGGTGTCACCGTCGACCTCGGCGGTGAGACCGTCACCGCGGACCTTATGCTGGTCGCGGTCGGTCGTGGCCCACGGACCAGCGATCTGGGACTTCAGGACGCGGGGATCGAGACTGATCGCGGCTTCGTCGTGGTCGACCAGTGGTTGCAGACCGCGGTCCCGGGCGTCTTCGCCGTCGGAGACGTCGTCGCGGGACCCCAGTTGGCGCACCGTGGATTCGCCAACGGGATCTTCGTGGCCGATCAACTCGCGGGGGTCGACTGCGCGCCGGGGGACGACTACGGCATCCCCCGCGTCACCTACTCGAACCCCGAGGTGGCTTCGGTGGGGCTGAGCGAGGCACAGGCTGCCGAGAAGTACGGTGACATCTCGACCTCCGTCTACGACCTCGGCGGCAACGGCAAGAGCCGGATCCTGCGCACCGCCGGCGGTGTGAAACTCGTCAGGTCCGGTTCCGACGGTCCGGTCGTCGGCATCCACCTGGTGGGGGCCCGGGTCGGCGAGATGATCGGCGAAGCGCAGCTCATCTACAACTGGGAGGCCACCGCCGACGACGTCGCCGGGATGATGCACCCGCATCCGACCCAGTCGGAGGCGCTCGGTGAAGCGCACCTGGCGCTGGCCGGACGAGCACTGCACGCGCACGCCTGAACACGTCACGGAGGTAGCCAGATGCCCGGACCCGCCGGCCGGCTCGACGCGGTGGTGATCTGCGGTGGACAGTGGCACGACTTCGATCACGCCAGGCTGCAGATCCTCGCACTGCTGGCGGAACATGAGTCCGTGCGGACACGCGTGTTCGAAGACTACGACTGCGTGGCGGCCATCGACAGGGCTGACCTGCTCATCACCTATACCTGCAACCGCGTCGCCGGGGAGGAGGCCCAGGACGCACTGACCCGCTTCCTGGACCGTGGGGGGCGGTGGCTCGCGTTGCACGGCACCAACTCCGCGATCGTCCGGACCGACGACGGGTCACCGACCAAGTACGTCACCCCACGCACCATGGGTGTGCTGCCCGGGCTTCTGGGTAGCCAGTTCCTCGGCCACCCACCGATCGCCCCGTTCCTGGTGACCATCAGCGCTCCCGAGCACCCGCTCGTCGCGGGAGTCTCGGACTTCGAGGCCAACGACGAGCTCTACATCAGTGAGTTGCACGAGCCGATCGAGGTCCTCGCGTACACGCGATATGTCGGCGAGTCGACGGGCTTCGAGGAGGGTCACACGGTCCGCGACGAACCCCGGCCGGTCCTCTACCTCAAGCACCACGAACCCGGAACGGTCTGCTACTTCACGCTGGGACACTGCCGCGGCAGATTCGACGTACAGGACCTGGGGATAGCCGACCTCGGCCGCGTGGATCGCGGCAGTTGGGACGTCCCCGAGTTCCGCGAGATTCTGCACAGATGCATCAGATGGGCGGCCACCGGGGGGTTCTGACGGCGACGGTGCCCCTCCGGCCGGAACGTCCGGAGGGGCACCGTCGCAGCCTCAGTAGGACGCGGTGCCGCCATCCACGCTGAGGAGCGCGCCGGTGATTCCGGCCCCGGCATCGGACGCGAGCAGCATGGCCATCGCGGCCACCTCCTCGACGGTGTTCGGGCGCTTGATGGACGACTCCTGCGAAAACAGCGCGACCATCTCGTCGAAGGACATCCCCATCGCCTCGGCGGTCGCCGGGCCGTTCTCCTTGATGATGTCGGTGATCACCAGACCGGGACAGATGGCGTTGACGGTGATGCCCTCAGTACCGACCTCGCGGGCGATCGACTTGGTCATGCCGTTGATCGCGTGCTTGGCCGCGACATACGCGGTGAAGACCGGTTTGCCCTGCTTGCCCTCCACAGACGAGATATTGATGATCCGTCCCGACTTGTTCGGCAGCATGTGTTGCAGCGCTCGCCGGGTCGCCCAGAAGTTCGAGTTCAGATTCCAGTTCATGACGAGGTTCCATTCCTCATCGGTCAGTTGGGCGGCCGGCTGCAGATCCTTGGCACCACCCGCGTTGTTGACCAACACGTCGATCCGCCCGAACGTCGCCACGGTGTGTTCGATGAACTGCTCGACCTCGTCCTGGCGGCACACGTCGCCGGCGAAGAACGCCGCCCGGTCCCCCGCGTCGAACTCTGCCAGAGCACCGTCTCCCTTCTGCTGGGACCGACCGTTCAGCATCACCTTGGCCCCCTCCGCGAGCGCGGCCTCGGCGATCCCTCGGCCGATCCCCTGGGTTCCTCCGGTGATGGCGAAAACCTTGTCCTGCAACGTCATGCGAGTTCCTCCTCGATGGACAACGTGACTGTGGAGCCGACTAACTTGCCATTGACTACAGTAGCGACTGTAGGGTGTCATACATCACAGTTACTTGTACCCGCTCTACAGAAACTCGACCGATCTGACTATCCGGTCCCGGCAGAGACGAGAAAGACATGACCGAAGAACGCTGGCTGGTCGACACCGATCCGAGTGCACGCCTGCCCATCTACACGAGACTCAACGCCAGTGATGTGCTGTCCGATCCGATCACCCCGCTCGGCGCGGACCTGGGGTGGATCCAGAACATCCTCCCCGGATGGAACTACGGCTACGCCTTCCACGGCAGCTACTCGCTCACCGAACAACCGGATGTCGCGGCCTCGTCAGGCATCTTCTACGGACACCTGTACATCAATCTGTCGATGTCGCGGTTGGTCGGAATCCGCGGTGGACTCTCGGTTGAGCTGGTCGATCAGCTCTTCTACGGGGGCGACCCGGACATCCCGGAGTACGTCGGCCATCCCGGTGACGAGAACGCCGACGCCAGCGCGCGGCTGGCCGAGCGGAACGCCTGGATCATGTCCACCGAGTCGTTCCCTGAACTCGAGGAGGATCGGGTCCTCGCCGATCGTCTGCGGACCGAGCGACCCGATGTCTCGACGATGACCCCGGCGGCGCTGGTGGCACGGGCCCGATCGGTCATGCCACTCGAGCGCGCCGCGTGGCGCGGAGAGGTTGTGGCCACCAACGGTGCGGCGGTCGGACCGTCGGTTCTCGGTCAGCTCCTCGGACCCGATAACCAGGACCTCGTCGTCCGACTGGTCGGGTCCGCCGGTGATGTCGACTCCGCCCTGCCGTCCTACGCTCTCTGGGCGCTCGGTCGGATGGTGCGAGCCAATGGGCAGCTGACGGCAGCGTTCGACGAAGGGCTGGCGGACATCACGTCGCGGGTTCGGGGAATCGACCCCGACTTCGATGCCGCGTTCGCCCGATTCATCGCCGACTTCGGCTATCGCGGTCCCAACGAATGGGATCTGGGATCGGTCTCGTGGGAGACAAACCCGGAACTGGTGATCTCGCTGGTGGACCGACTCCGGCTCCAGGAGGACACCGCCTCGCCGACCGCGCGCTTGGCCGAGCATTCGCAGGAGACCGGCGAGGCGCTCGCGCAGGCAAGAGCGATCGTCGGGGACGACTCCGAGGCACAGGCCACCCTGGCAGCAGCGCTCGCCTCCGCTCGTCGTTTCGCTGCCTGGCGAGAGCGGGCCAAGTCGAACTGCATCAAGGTGCTTCACGAGGCCCGAGTCCCGTTGATGGAGCTCGGTAGGCGTCTGCACGAGAGCGGAGATCTGGACGCGCCCGAGTTGGTGTTCATGGCCGTGGACGACGAACTGGACCTGCTCGCGAGCGAGCCCCGGGCTCTCAAGGGTGTTCTCGCCGATCGCCACCGCGCATGGAAGGACCTGTTCGGCCTCGAACTGCCGACTTTCCTGGACACCCGCCAGCCGATTCCGCCGCTGGAGAGCCTGCGACGCAAAGGCGACAGCGCGGTCGTCCTCGCCGAGACCGGGGAGGTGCTCCACGGCTCCGGCGCCTCACCGGGAGTGGCGCGAGGCCGCACCCGCACCATCACGTCGATGGACGACCTCCGGAGTTTCGAGGTCGGGGAGATCCTCGTCGCGCCGCAGACCGACCCCTCCTGGACACCGTTGTTCATGGTGTCCGCGGCGGCCATCACCGATGTCGGAGCGATGGGTTCGCACGCCATGATCGTGAGTCGTGAGCTCGGGATCCCGTGCACGGCGGGTGTGCCCGGTGCCACCCGCCGCATTCCCGAGGGCACGCTGGTCGAGGTCGATGGAGCCAAGGGCACGGTCACGATTCTGGAGCTGCCGTGACGGCCCCAGCGGGCACGCGGACCCGAGCCGTCGTCCTTCGTCGACGCCCCTCGGACGGTCAGCCCCACCCGGAGAACTTCGAGGTGCGCGAGTTGGATCTCGCCGCACCGGGAAAGGACCAGCTGGTCGTCGAGAATCGGTTCATGTCAGTGGACCCGTCGATGAAGGGCCGGCTGGGTACCTCGGAGATGCACTACACCACCAACTTCCGGGAGGGACAGCCCCTCGACGGCTCCGCTATCGGCATCGTGGTCCACGGAAACGCGGACATCCCCGAGGGCTCGTTCGTGCGGCATCGGCTCGGCTGGCGAGAGCACGCGGTCGTGGACGCCGCGGCCGCCACGGTGATCGACCCACGTGGGGTGGAACTGCACCACTGGCTCGGTGTTCTCGGCCAACCGGGCTTCACCGCCTACGCGGGGTTACTGCGTGCGGGGGGCCTGCAGCCCGGTGACGACGTGTTCGTCTCCGCGGCTGCCGGTGCAGTGGGGAGCGCCGCCGGCCAGTTCGCGAAGCTGCTCGGTGCGGGGAGGGTCATCGGGAGCGCTGGCGGCCAGGCCAAGGCGTCGTTGCTGACCGATCGTTTCGGCTACGACTCGTCGATTGACTACCGCTCGGAGCCCGTCTCCGAGGGACTCCGACGATGTGCCGAGGACGGCATCGACCTCTACTTCGACAACGTCGGCGGTGACCATCTGGTGGCCGCCCTGCAGAGTCTGCGGATCAACGGCCGCGTAGCACTGTGCGGCATGATCTCCAACGGCGGCGCGGATCGACCACCGGTGGACCATCTCATGCAGGCGATACTCAAGAGGATCACGTTGCGAGGGTTCATCGTCCGAGATCACGAGGACCTACGCGCGGAGTTCGAAGATCGCACCGTCGGCTGGATCTCACGCGGAGAGTTGACGGCCGAGGCCACCATTCATCGCGGAATCGACAACGCGGTCGATGCCTTCCTGGCGATGCTCGACGGCGGCAACGTCGGCAAGATGCTGGTCGAACTCGCCTGAAGCCCGGCCGGGTCGACATTCCCGGGTGTGCTACCGGACCACCTGCCCCAGTGCCGCATACAGCGCAACCCAGTGATGCGCGGTGAGATCCTTGGGCAGGGCATTCGGTGCCACGCCCGCCCGGGCGATGACTCCCCGGACAGCTGATCTGCGCCGCGGGTGCACGACCGAGGCCAGGATCGCAGCGATGCCTCGGCCACGGCCGGTGAAGACGTCGTGAACGAAACGTCGGTATGCACTCCTCTCGTTTTCAGCGAGAAGAGGACGAGGCCTCCGGGACAGGACGAGCAACGCTCCGTCGACGGTCGGCTCCGGCCGGAAGGCCCGGCGGGTCACCCGGCGATGCAGCGTGAACTCGATCCACGGCCACCACTGCGCGGTCATCATGGTTGCGCCCCCGACGCCTGCTCGGCGTCGCGCGACCTCCCACTGGACCACCAGGACGGCCGTCGTCGTGGACGAGGAGTGGAGTAGTTTGCGCAGAATCGAGGTGGTGAGGTGGAACGGGAGGTTGCCCACGACCACATGGGGAGTCGTCGGCAACGGCCACCGCACGAAGTCCGCGTGCACCAGATTTACGTCTGTAGCGAGTGAACCCTGTAGGTGCTCGACCGTTCGGGCGTCGATCTCCACCGCGGTGAGTGGGCGACCCAGTGTCTGCAACGGGGTGGTCAGTGCACCCCGGCCGGGCCCGATCTCGATGATCGGCCCGGAGGTGTCGTCGACGATGTCGATGATCTCGTCGACGACGGTGGTGTCGGTGAGGAAGTTCTGGCCGTGCTCGTGTCGGCCGCCCCGGTAGGTGGGCATGTGAAGACGCTCCGAATGAAGAGAGTGCGCCCGGGCATGCAGAAGCGCCGCCCGGCTGGACCGCGGAGCGGCGGAAGCGTCCTACAGGAGGGAATCCGCCGCTAGAAGCGACGGTCCCGAATCAGGGTCTGGAAGCAAGCCATGACGGGGAGTGTATCGGACTCTCCGGGCGTAGTTCCCGCGATCACTCCCGGTGGAGCGGTCCCAGGACGGGCGCCATCCACCCGGAGATGAACGCGCGCAGCTCGTCGTCGGGACGGGAGGCAGGGTCGTCCAGGCAGAGCACCGACCAGCCGACGTGCACGGCGATGTCAGCCAGGTTATCCACCCTGCCCTCGAGCTCAGGGAAGCGCTCGACGGCGGGAGAGAGCAGTGCCACCGCGTAGTCACGCGCGCGGCGGGCCGCTCCCGGGTCGAAGATCGGGTTGGCCGTTCCGGACAGCGTGAGCCCCCGGAGCAACGGATCGCCGAGGACGTGGTGACGCGCCTGGATCATCATCTCGACGAACATTTCCAATGGCGACCCGGTCGACTCCATCAATTCGGCGAATGCCCCGGTCAGCGAGGTCAGCCGGTCGGAGACGGCCTGGGACACCAACTCTTCCCGGGTCCCGAAGATCGAATGGACGGTCTGCCGACTCACTCCCGCACGCCTGGCCACTCCGGCGACGCTCACGGCAGTGAAGCCCGACTCCCCGATCACGGCTCGGGTGGCCTCGAGGATGATCTCCCGGGATCGCACCCGTCCACTATCCGCCAGCGCCGGGCCGCGTGTCGACGCATGGGGATCCTGCGCTCGGGTTGGTGCTTAGAAGACCTGGCCGACGTCGTGTCTGACGATCCTGTCGAGAGCGCGTTCGGCGATAGCGGCGATGGTGAGCGACGGGTTGCAGGCGGCGGTGGTGCCGGGGATGAGGGCTCCGTCGATCACGTACAGACCGCGTTGGCCCATGACGCGTCCTTCCAGGTCACAGACCCGGTCCATGGCGGCCCCGCCGAGGGGATGCCAGGTGGAGTTGAGTAGTTCATTGGTGTCGGTCAGGTGGCCGGACTCTCCGACGATCGTCCGCGCCGTACGCGAGATGTGCTGGTGAATGATGTGACCGTCACCGTGGGCGGGCCACTCGATGACTCCGCGGTCTTGGACGGGGTCGTACACGATCCGACCGCGGTCCGCGCTCACGCCGTAACCCACGAGCACAGTGCTGTGGATCGGCACCCCGACGGAGGGCAGCGAGGCCTGGATCACGGTGTGAGCCGAGGTCGGGTCCTTCCAGTTGAGGCTGCCGTAGACCACAGGGCCTCCCTGCTCGGCGGGGAACCCAGCCGTGGGATCGGTCCAGATGTAGATCCGATCGGCGTTGGTGCCCCACCCTTCGCCGATCGCATCGGGCAGGTCGGTCACCGCGCCGTTCGCGTCAGCACGGCCGAGGAGGGTCGAGGTGTTGACCGATCCTGCGGCCAGGATCAGCGCCGATGCGCGCAGGGTGAGCGTCCTCAAGAGGTTCCCGCCGAGGTCGAGCACATGCACGTCGAGTTCCCAGGAACCGTCCGGTGCGCGGCGCATCGCACGCACATCGTGGAGCGGCCGCACATCGACCAGTCCGGTCGCCTCCGCCTGGGCGAGGTAGGTGACGTCAACAGAGTTCTTACCTCCGTTGTTGACCCCCAGAGAGCTGTCGCCATTGGTGAACGACGGCCTCATCTCACCCCGCAGCTCGGCAAGGGCATACTCCCAGTCGATCGGCATGGGGATCTTGCTGACCGGCAGACCGGAGTCCCGGGCCCGCTGGGCGAAATGCCGGGAGGCCGCGTACTGGGGCGACTCGATGAGGTCGTCGGGAGCCTCGGCGAGCCGGAGCATCCGGGCCACACGCGGGAAGTACTCCCGGTCCATCTCGGGCCAGTCGATCGCGCCGGGAAACCACTCGGAGAAGAGCTCCTCGGTGGGCTGGAGTGACATGCCCTGATATATCAGTGATCCGCCTCCCACTCCCGTGGGCAGGACCGCCGTCATGTTGTCGCCCACCGACGCCTCGAGCAAGCCGGTGTAGCGGGGCAGGTCGACCGGGCGACCGAACACCTCGGCGGCGCCACCGAACCAGAGCGCGCGCTCATCGGGGGAGGTCGCACTGGGGAACGTGTCGGAGTTCGGACCGGCCGGCCAACGCCTTCCACGTTCGAGGACCACGACGGGCACCCCTGCCTGGGCCAGTCGCAGAGCGGAGACGCCGCCACCGAACCCGCTGCCCACCACCAGGACACGGTGCTCCTCCACCTCATGGGGAATCCGTCCAGTGGCAGACACCGGGACGGAGTGGTCACCCGCCCGAGCTGCCGCGGAGTGCGCGGTGGCGGCCGCCGCGATGCCGGCCGCGGCCACCGAACCCAGGAAGCCCCGACGGGAGAGTAAGTGCATTGGTTCCTCGAGTTCTCATCGGAAGTGACGGGCGCCACTCACCCCGGGAAAACTAGACACTTGCTCTCAACCTGTCAAGATCTTCGATTGGCCCAGAGACTGCCGGGCTATCGGGCGGACGGAATCGTCGTCGTCGTCACCGGGCCGCGGTGAGACGTGGCAGCAACGCCTGGAGTTCGGCTATCGGGGCATCGGCGAGCGGACGCACGGGACGGCGCACCGCGACCGTGTCCGTCAGGCCGAGGAGGAACGCGAGTTGGGCGGCCACCCGGTAGCTGCCGTACCGGGCGAACAGTCCCCACAACGGAGCGAGCTGAGCCGCGATCGCGTCGGCTTCCGCCCTGTCACCGCGCTGGGCCGCACGCGTCAGAGCCACCGCGGGCCCAGGAAGCGTGCCGCCGACGACGGAATACCAGACGTCAGCGCCACCGAGGAGCGCGTCTCGGGCGAACGCGTCACCGCTGACTCCCAGCGTCACGTCTTCGGGCACTGCCTGCCGGAGGACGCCCAACCGATCGGTGAACGCCGGCACCGGGGCGCCGGGCAGCTTGATCGATCGCACCTGCGGGAGCGCAGCGACATGCTCGTGCATTGAATCGGTGAACGTGACGTGCGTCGTGCCGGGGTTGTCGTACACGCAGATCGGCACCGAAGACCGCGCGGCGACGTCCTCGAAGAACCCGACCACCTCCTCGTCCGTCAGCGGTTGATAGGTCATCGCCGAGACCAACAGGCCGGACGCGCCCGCCGCCTGCGCGGCATCGACGTTGCGGAACACGTCGGACAACGTCAGTGCCCCGACTCCGATGATCACCGGCACGTCGCCCGCGGCCGACACAACCGCCCGCGCTGCTTGCGCCCGTTCTGCCGTGGAGAGATACGGGTACGACCCGGTAGAACCGAGCGCCCCTATCGAATCGACGCCCGCGCCCACCAGCCCCTCAACGATTCTGGACAGCCTGCCGGAGTCCACACCACTATCGCTCAGAGGAGTAACCGGGAACGCGCTCAAGCCAGTGAACATGGCTCCACGCTAATCAGCGACGCGAGTAACGGCGGACGCCGAACCGAGTTCTCTGTTCGAGACGAAGATCATCAGGGCCAGGAGCCGCTCGGTGAGCTCCACACCGTCCGGAGTCAGCGAGTACTCGACATGCGGCGGCACAACCGGCCTGGCATCTCGGTGGACGTATCCGTCTGCCTCGAGGTTGCGGAGGGTCTGGGACAGCATCTTGTCCGTGATGCCGGAGGCCCGGTGGCGCAGCTCATTCCAGCGCAGCGGCTCGCCGTCGGAGAGCGCCGCCAGCAGCAACGGCGCCCACCTGCTGGTGACCCGGCTCAGTGCCTCACGGGTCGGGCAATTCTGGGTGTAGACGCCCTCGCCGAAGGCGGCAGCCAGCTGGAGCGAGCTTTCACTAACTTTCATACCAGTACCTTACTTAAAGGTGGGTACAGGTGATCGGAAACAGTTTGCGACAACTGGTGGTTAGTAGTCGCGTCAGACAGTTGACGTCCATCGGTCGACAGACCCAGTACCCAGGAGAAACATCGTGACCTACCTCGTGACCGGCGCCGCCGGCAATCTCGGAGCCCTCGCCGTCGAAGCGCTGCTCGACCGGGGCGTCGCTCCCGGCGACATCGTCGCCACCGCCCGCGAGACCGACCGACTGAGTGGCGTCGCGGCACGTGGCGTGGTGACCCGCCGCCTCGACTACGACGACGCTCCCTCCGTGAACGCCGCGCTGGACGGTGTCGACCGGCTGCTGCTGGTCTCGTCCAGCGAGATCGGCCAGCGGGCTGCTCAGCATCGCACCGTAATCGAGGCCGCGGCCCGGCACAGTGTCGAGCTGGTCGCCTACACGAGCGTCCTCCGTGCCGACTCCACCTCGTTGGGTCTCGCCACCGAGCACGTGCAGACGGAGCAGACCCTCGCAGAGGTGGGGATCCCGCATGTCCTGCTGCGCAACGGTTGGTACCTCGAGAACTACACCGAACAGATCCCCACCCACCTGGCGCACGGCGTGCTCGGTGCGGCCGGATCGGGCCAGATCAGCGGCGCCACCCGCGCCGACTACGCCGAGGCCGCCGCGGCCGCTCTGCTCGCCGACGACAGTGCCGGCAAGATATCTGAGCTGGCCGGCGACACGAGCTTCACGATGGCCGAGTACGCCGCGACACTGTCAGAGCTGGCCGGCCAGCCCGTGGCCTACACCGACCTGCCCCAGTCCGAGTACGCCGCAGCTCTGGCCGAAGCCGGCCTGCCGGCCCCCGTCGTCGAGACGCTCGCCGACATCGACCGGGCCGTCGCCGCCGGTGAGCTCCACGACGACTCCCGCTCCTTGAGCGCCCTCATCGGCCGTCCCACGACGACACTCTCCGAGGCTGTCAAGGCCGCGCTGGCCTGACTCGCCACCCTCCGCGGCCCGGGCCATCTGACCCCCAGCTGGTCCGGGCCCCGGCGACGAACGAGGAGTGCTGTCTCCGAACGGTTATGCCGATTGTCACCCGCCGCCCGCCGCACGCGCGTCCGGCGCGATGGTGGCGGCCATCTGGTGCAGGCTTTCGCGAAGCGCCGGTGCTCCCGCGGCGACCATCATCTGCCCGAGCACGTACGTTGAACCCACCAGCCAGTGCGTTGAGGGGGAACGTGGAGGAACACCTGGAGTCCAGCTACGGGTCGGGCGGTTATAGGCGGGTGATCCGATTCTTTCCCGATTATGGCCGCGACCACCCTCTGTGGGAGAGCGGGACCGACAAATACGCGATGGACCCAGAGGACTACGGGTTATCGGAATCGCTTGCACGACGATTGGCCGAGTGGATGAAACACTGGGAGTCCAATGTCGTCCCGGAGACCGGGTGGAGATCCGCTGAGGCGGCCGAAGAATCCGAACGAATCGCGGACGCACTGGTCGCTGATCTGCGCGTCGAAGTGTCCGCCTTCGCTGAGGTACGCGACGAGCGGAAACGAGCGGTTCACTCCCCTGACTCCACACCTCACCGCAGCACCCGGGACCACACGATCTCGATGTTCGTCTCCAGCGCGGTATTCATGGACGGTTCACTACCGCAGCTCTACGTGGGTGGCGTCATCAGCGTCTCTCTCCTCTTTGATACAGACGTCGACCAGGCAACCGCCGGCGTTGATACCTTCCACGTCACAGTGCGCCCCGATTACGGGAAGACGCCGCTTCTCGACCAGGAGGGATCGTTGCAGTGGCCGTTCGTGGTCGTCGGTGACGGTTGGACCGCCCGGTGGCTCCACCACGCGCCGTTCTCCGGCCGAGTCCGGTTGCCCGGGCGACTGTCCCCTGACTTTGTCCACGCCATCCCCGGACACCCACAAACCACGACCGGCAGGGTTCGGCGCCTACAACTGGTCGAAGAACAGTACGAGAGCACAGCTAGCGGGCGGCAACGCGTCCCGGGCACAGAGCGGGTCAGCGACCTGGACACCGAGTCCGACCACCATTGGCCCGAGTGGCGAATTCTCCCTGTCGACGAACCCTTCCATCCCACCGGGATGATCGTGGACCTCGATCTCGATGACGTCCCGGAAGCGACCGGCAGCTTCAATGCCGGGGCGATAGGCGTCCGCGGGACCGACGTGTGGGTCATGGACAAATCAAACCCCGTCCTCATCCATATCGACTCCGCTGATACGCCGCCACGAGTCACCGAGTATCTCCTGCCGCTGACAATCGAACCTCCCACCACTCTGTGGACGCGCAGGGTCCACGCCGTCCGCGACGGATGCTGGATCGCCGCTCAGGACGAGATTGTTCGCTGCACCCGAAATGGTCTGGCCGAGCTGGCCTTGCGACGCGTCTCGACCGATGGCGGTGACGACACCGTCGAGCTCGACAGTCGTCTCTTCGTCCTCACTTATCCAGGATTGTTGACCCAGATGTCCGAGCGATACGGCGTACTGCGTGGGAGCCCCGACCCCTTCTCAGTTCGTGAAGTGATAGACGATGAGCTGCTTTCGGTCACCGACGAACCCACTATCACCCGAGTACGAGCACGCGCCCACGACGAGCGAGCCGACATCGCTACTACTCCAGAGGGCACTCAATGGACGGCCGCCGGACGCGTCACCGTCAAACCTGCCAGCGGGATGAGTCACACGGTGGACCTGCACCCGCGGTCTCGGGGCCGAGTGGACTGGATTCGCCCCGACGCACATTCCGGACAAGGTGTCGATGAGATCGCCATCGGATCCTTTGCTCCTCTTTCGGGAAGGTCATCCAACAGGAGCTCTTAGAGCGCGGCTGGCAAAGAACTTGTCTACCCATAGGGCGGTTTCGTCAATCTGGTCTGTACAGCGATAGTCCGTGCTTCCCGGGGGAGACACGACTGGACCGGCCGGTCAGCGGGGCACACCCGTGGTGGCGGGTGACAGTTGCAATGCGGGCGGGAGGGGCCTCCTGCCGCGATGTGCAGCCTTGGACGCCAGGTTCACCTGGTCGACTAGTGGCGTGGGCCGGAGAATGTGCGTCGCATCGTCAGCTTTGGTAGACGCTCAGACTACGCAGACGGCTGACGGTTCTAGCGACATCTAGCGGTGGGAACGCCGAGGCGGCCAGGTGGTCGGGTACTCCCGGGGAATGGATCGTCAATGGGGCATCGAGGTCGTACGCGACGTCAACGAGATTGGCCAGGCGCTGTCCGGGTTCGCGACTAATACACGCAGGATGTGGAACGTCGTGGATGACGAGAGGTCCCCCGTCAGCGAGAAGGTTCAGGTAGTCGCTGGTCGACCACGGGCGCTCACATAGCGCGACGAAGGTCGTCACTATCGCCCGCGTTCCCATCGGCTGTGGGAGGACAGGCAGGCTTCGGTTCCCCAGCCTGAATGAGGCGGTCGCTGCCTCGTGCGACATGGGCGGTAGCCATCTCCCCGCGGTGAAGCCATGCTCGCTGACGGTGGCGACGGTGCGATGATCGACGCCCTCATCGAGATCAATCACCGCGAACCTGGACCGGATGAGATCTATGACAGGTTCGGCCGCAGCATGTAGGAGAGGATTAGGTAGTAGCTCGTCGGGCACATAGTTCGACGTAGCTACCACTCGAACCCGATGGGAACACCACCAGGTCAGCGCACGATGTAGGTAGATCGCATCCGCGACATCGTGAACGTGAAACTCGTCGAAAAACACAGCACTAGCCCGACCTGTCAGCGCTCGTACCGTTGTGTCCAGGTCGCGCCCGTGTCTGGGCAGCTCAGCATGGACTGCGCGGAAGAACTCTGCACAGTGCCACCGCACCGACTTAGGCACGCTCCTATGGACTGCGTCGAGCACTGTCGTCTTCCCACTGCCAGGGGGCCCGTAGACATACACGTCGCCGCGGCCGCCCATCGAATCCATCACCGCGCACTGGCGTGCGGTGAGCCTGATAGCGCCAGCCGACCGGGCCTTCGCCGAAGCTGTCCACATAGCCGAAACTCTAGCTTCCTAGAGGCTCCGGCGGTAGGCTGGACTCGTGCCCGAGCGACCATCCCGACGAGACCAGATCTGTCGTGCAGCTATCGCGCTAGCTGCACGGGGTGGAAGTCATGCCCTCACCCACCAAGCAATTGACGCAGAGCTCGGCATAGCCAAAGGATCGACCTCGTACTACTACCGCACCCGCGCCGTCCTCATCGCGGGCGTTTCCGATTTCCTCGCTGCGCAGTCGCGAGCGGTGTTCCACCACCTCGTTGCCCGACACGCAGGAGAGAGCCCGGACACCGTGATCGACGCCTACCTTGCCGACCTTGCCGCCACTCGGCGCGACCACGTTCGCGCACGCCTCGCCCTGATCCTGGACGCCGATTGCGGAGTCGAACAACGCACCGGGCTCGCTGAGTGCCTCTTCTCACTCGAAGAAGCAGTGACCCTTCTGCGCTCGCAAGCGCACCCGCAACCTGAAGTCGGCGCATCCGATCTACTTGACCGCCTCGAAGGCCACATTCTGCGCAACCTGATACTCGCTGGCCCCGCATGAACACGCAGTCACGCACACCACGCAACGCGGACACGGTGCACTCCGCCTACTCCGCCCGCGCACACGAGTACATCGACCTACTCGGCAACATCGACACGACGGCACCCCAGGACCGGGCGCTGGTCACCCGCTGGGCTCGCGGCTGCACAGGTCGCGTAGTCGACGTCGGTTGCGGTCCCGGCCACTGGACTGCTTACCTCACCGACGCTGGCGTCACAGCCGAAGGAATCGACCCAGTTCCAGAGTTCGTAGACCACGCACAGCGCACCTACCCGCAGGTGCGGTTCCGTCAGGGAACTCTTGACGATCTGGGCGACCTGCCGGACCCCTTGGGCGGAGTCTTCTCCTGGTACTCACTGATCCATCTCGCCCCCGGAGACGTGCCCGAGGCACTGGCGACGGTGCGCGCGTCACTAGCACCGGGAGGTCGCCTACTCCTTGCGTTCTTCGACGGTGACACAATCGAGGAGTTTCCCCATGCTGTGGCGCCCGCCTACTTCTGGCCCCTGACCACGATGATCGACACCGTTCACCGTGCAGGGTTCACAGTCACCCATCGGGAGCATCGACACGATCCCGGTCATCGGCCCCACGCCGCGCTACTCGCCTACCGAGACTAGGAGCCCAACGGTGTGCCGGGACTCGCCGTCGCCCTTGCGGATGAGAGTCGTGATGTGGTGGCCGTCATGGCGACCGAGGTGGAAAGCTGGACTCGTGGCTTCCGAGGACAGCTGCTACGCTCGCATGTTCCGGCGGCACGCTCATCCGGTAAGTGCATGGTCGAGACTATTGAGCGCACCGCTTCTGCTGATACCCCTGTGGACTCGCCTCTGGTGGTTGTACGTGCCGATCGGCGCGTGGTTTGCCATCAACCCCGTGATGACGCCGCCGGCTCACAACATGTCGTCGTTTGCGACACGGGCAATCCTGGGCGAAGAGTCCTGGTCTCGGGACCCCAGGTCCGAACCGATGGTCCTGGCCCTGACTGGCATGGCCAGTACATCGCTCGTGTGCGCCATGGTGGCCAGCTATAAGCGCAGGAAGACCGGTGCGGTCGCCTGCACCGGGGTCTTCGTGACGCTCACGTTGTGGCAATGGAGGCTGTGGGCGGACCGATTCTCGCGCGACACACGCCGGACTGACCACTGATCCCCGTCGCTGTCCGGGTGGTGGCGCCGCGCCGCACGCCGGCCGGCCCGTGCGCTTGCCCAGCCATCCGGGGTCGCAGCCCTCCGCGGGCGCTATCGCTGCCGCGGCCTACCTCGGCACGTGCTGATTTGTTCGGGCGAGCACCTTGGCGAAACCTGCCAGGTACTCCCTGCTGCATCGCGCGGCCTGCTGTTCCACGAGCTCGTCGGCAAGCACCTTCGGCACCGAAGATGAGTCGACGGCGAGGTGTTCGAGCGCCACAGCCGCGGCGACGGCCTGCCCTTCGTAGAAAGCCAGGTCGGGGAGGACCACCTCGAGGGCTCGCGACAGGTCGCCAGCAGCGCGCTCTTCGAGCATCGTGGTCACGGACGCCCGATACTGCTCGAAACGGTCCTGTGCCTCTTCGAGATCCCGTCGCAGGACAGATGGGTCAAGCATCGGCGCGAGGGTCGGTGCCGGCAGTATTCACGAGCGCTCCGGTCGGGTGGTTGACGACCAACTCCAGGTTCACACTGTCACTCTAAGCCCCCTTGAGTGACGATGTTCGGGCCACCATCGCACTCATACTGCGTCAGACGAACCCGACCCGACGGGCGCTCCCTCGCCGTCGCTCACGTCGGTCTGTGCGGAACTCTCGCGCGCGAGGACGTAGGCAATCAGCCCGCGGCAGTTCTCAACGGTGTCTCAACACGTCGAGGAGCAGGAGTTCCTGAGATCCGGTGTTAGCGAGCTAACACTCCATCTCGCCGGGCCCAGGGAACCGACTGGAGCTTTCCGCCAAGCTCCTCCAGGAAGGCGGTGCTCCGCCCTCTATCGAGGACTCAGCCCTATCGAGCGATTCGTCGTCGAGTTCTCAGCGCCGGCTACCTCTCCGCCATCGGAGTAGCAAAGTGCTGGACGTAAAGATGAGCCTCGGGGAGGCCCTGGTACGCAGCCGTCCGCAGGCAGACGCCCACCCGGGCGAATTCCGGGTTCAGGATGTTCTCCCTGTGGCCGGGACTCTGCATCCAGTTGGCGACCGGATCGGGTCCGCCCGTGCTTGAGTAAAATAGGTTCTCTGCAGCTGTGGAGTAATTGACACCGGCCTCACGGATGAATACGAACGGGTCGCCGGTGCCATCAGGCGCGTGGTGCCCCCAGTAGTCCCTCGCGATCATGTCGTCTGCTTTCGCGCAGGCACTGTCTCGGAGCTTCTCGCTGGCGTCCAGAGTCGGAATACCGTTCTCGCTCCGTTGCACGTTCGTCTGCTCTTCTACCGGCGACGGATCTGCCGGGGGTTCGACCTCAGCCTGGCGCCCCGAGTCAACCGACGGGAGTCCCCGATTCACCGCGGCATCCCACTCTGCGCAGCCGCTCACCACCATCGAGGCAACCAGAAGTAGCGGAGCTGCCGCGACCTTTACGACTGTCCCATTCTTCATCCTTATCACCCGATCTGAATGTACCGAAGCGTATCGAGAGAGCGGTCCATGACCGCGTTGCACGACTCGTGCAGGTACCGCGCTTCGTTCTCGCTCGTGGGTCAGCCCTCCGCTGTCAGATGAAGGTGCCGGCCACCCAGGGAACGCCGATCAGGTGCGGCGCCCAGACCACGCAGTAGGCCAGAACCACCGTGACGGCGGTAAAGGCAACGGCCAACAGTTTGTCGATGCCAGCGCCTGCGCGGATTCGCAGCGGCCCCGGCAGGCGGAAGTTCCACCATCGCTTGCCTCCGATACTGACGACGCCGCCGAGTAGAGGCACGCCCCGCTTGGTGAGCATGTCGCCGAGGATGTGCACCAGCACGCCCGTTGTGACGGCTGCGCCGAGCGCTGCGCTGCCAGCCGAGGCTGGCAGCGCGAACCACACTGCTACCGCAAGCGCCAGCGAGAGTCCGGTGACGTAGACCCAATCCTGCTTCTTGGCCCAGTTCGGTGCCAGGCCGCGGATGGCCAGGCCGAGCATGAAGAACAGCACCCCGATAGCGCTGTTCTTGCCGTACGCCGAGACGAGGGCAGCGGTGCCGGCACCCGCAAGAAGCGCGAACCACAGCGTGTGGGTCGCGGTGCGGTGCCCGTTGTTGATCCGGGCGTCCTTGCGAGTCATCGTCAGGTCGTAGATGGTCTTTGAGACGCTCTCAGTGATGTGAGCGAGGGCCTTCGAGGCCAGCCCGAAGCTGCGAGCGAGCGTGCTCTGCGGCGTATCGAGGTCCGGGAGAAGCGCCGCTCCGGCGGTGACCCCGGCGAACACGAACACCTCGGTCGCCGAGGTGGCCCCGCCCCATTCCACGGGGAGAAATGCCCCGATAGCCAGCCCCGCGCCGGCGCCGCTCATCGCGTGCGTAGGTCCCATCACCATGTGCAGCACACCTTACTGTCCCCTAACACTCGCCTCCGGATCCGGAAGAGAATTCCCAGACCAGAGCGCTTACGCCGACGATGGAATCGGTCTCCACTCGACCCGGGCACCGGTGAGGCGAACACTGACTGATCTCACGACGCCACCTGACTGGTTTCCTGGCCAGCCGTGCACTGGCAACCAAGCGGCATTCACTGACACCGAAGTGGCGGAACGACAGTCTGTACGCTCCAGGCCCACCAGCCCATTGCCACCAGTCTGTCAGTCGCCGAGTGCCACGGGTTTGGCAGGATCCGAGCCACTGACAGCAGGTGGCCACGATCTATGCGAGCCTCACCAACGCTCTCGCTGGGAAAGCGGGTCCTGATTCTGAGCCCCATTTTTGGGACGGCGATTGCCGCTCGGTACCCGATCGTTGCTGATGCGACTTCGAACGTTCCACTACCAAGGAACGGGGACGGTCGGTCGAGCGCGCGAGCCGCTCTGTCGATCAGCGGAGTGGGCGGAGTTCCAGGTCGACACGCTGCGGCGGCAAGGTTACCGGTGACAACATCTGCTCATGGTTCACGAAACGGGGATGGGGTAGCGATGCTCAGGCGGTATGCCGTAGGCGTTGGCGCTTGCACTGTAGGAGTTGCACTCTTGGCAGGGTGTGGCAGCGACGGTACGTCCGGCCCAGTGCCGACCGAGGCGCCACCGGTCGAGAGCACTTTCTCCTCAACGGCCCAGGCACTCGCGATCCCTGAGGAGGTGATCGTTTGTCAGCCAGGGATGGTCGACACCGCCCTCACTGTCGCCGATGTGCCTGAGTGGCCGGGCCCTGCGCCATCCGAGTTTGTGGAGCCGAATTATCCGTCGGGCCTATGCGGAACACTCACTGGACCAGAAGCGAAGGACGTATACGAGGCGGCACTCGAGCACCCGACTGCACTGCTGGAAGAAGGCCAGTTGGAAGAAGGCGAGATCCTGAGCGGTAACCCCGACGCATTGTGGGCGTCGAAGGGCATAGTCGTGTGGCTCGTCGTCGAACCCCAATGGTGAGACTCGATTCCTCCGCGAGCCGCTTGCGCGCTGAATCTCCACGGCGGTCTCGTGCCGGTTCCCGTCGCTAATTATCCGAAGCCCGGGCGGGATACTCTGAGTTGATGCGAGTTTCGCCGGATGGGACCTTCCATGGGCTGCGTGCGTCGCACCTATGCCGCGCGGCGTGCCGGGTTCCCGCGGACCCGGGCCCGTTAGATCGCCACTTTGTCGCGCTCCACCCGGTCATCGATTATCGGCCCTACATCTCCGCATCCCCTGACGTGTTCCCTCCCGGTCATCCGGGATACAACCAGGGCGTGGCGGCGGACCTGCAGATCCCGCAGGCTCTGCGGGACGAGGTCGAGGTTTGGATCAGCCAGTTCAAAGCTCATTTCGGTCACCTCGGTGACCGCCCTGTTGATCAGCCTGTGTGGTCGGACGGGTTCGACGAGATGGCCTGGCTCGACCGCGGCCACGCATTGGCGGAGCGCCTCGGTGAGCAGTATCCGGAGCACTTCGTGTTCTGCTGCGCGGAGAAGTACGTGGTGTGCGAGTTGGCGGCTGATCAGCTGGGTTACGTGTGCGCCCTGACCGGACAGATCACGCGTGAGGATGGCTGGCGGATGCCCGGCAATGAGCCCGATCCGGATGTGCCGGGGGAGCTGAAACTCATGCCGGAGTACGGGGTCGAGTGGGGCTTATGGGACGGGTGGCTGCCGTACCACCAGCCCCCTCGGCTCCGAGCCGGTCCGGGTCGCGGGGTTTTTCCGACCCCGCGCAGCCTCGGGCTCACCTCGCAGCTCGAGGAGCGACTCCGGCAGTGGAACGAGGACTGGCACCGCAGCTTCCTCGCCTACGGGCTAGATGACCATGGGACTAGCGCCGATCTCGGCCTGCCGAATGGAGATCTCGCCTTGCCGGAATGGGCCGACGATGTAGACCCGGCGGCCTGGTATCGCGAGGGCCACGCGATCGCCGCAAGCCTTGCCGATCAGCTCCCTGGGGTCACGGTGCGACTCAGGGCGATCCGATATGTGTGTGCCCCGCGCTTGCTCGACCTCACGCAGGTCTTCGGCGACGACGAATTCTTCACGCCGCTAGCGAGACGGTTTTCCGAGACACCAGAGGACGCTACCGGCCCATGAAGTGGACGTGCGCCAGGGCCAGCATCGAGAGTCTCACAAAACTGTAGTTTCTCGAGACGCACCCCATGGAATCGGACGACTGGAGATGTCCTGTGAACACGACACCGGATAATGTGAGCTCTACAGCCTCGATCCCGTCGGGGGTGAGGATCGCATCGTCTCCGGCTTGATCGCCACCGAGTACGGAGCGCGCCCGGTGAACGGCGATGACACTTCACTTGGGGAGCTACCGTCGGGCAATGGAGAAAGAGTCGGATCGGAACGTCTTGATCAGTGCAGGGTTCGCGGTAGTGGCGGCCCCGGTAGCGGCGGGCGTGATGGCTCTGGCGTGGAAGTTCCCGATCATCATGGTTGGCGTCAGCGGAGGCACGGTCGGGGATGCAATTGCAGCGGCTTTCTCGATGTTCGTTTTCATGACGCTATTCTCGTTTTTCATCGGGATCGCCGTGATCGGCATAGCAGGGGCCGGAGCGGGCATTCTAGTGAGACGTGGTCCCGCATTGGACGCCGTATTTACGGGTGTCGCAGTGGGTATTTTGGCTGCAATGGTGGTCGGGTTCGCAGGGGTACTCGGCAAGTGAGGGCAGACGTACCGGTTGAGCGCGCCAAGATGTCGCGATGAACCGCCCCAGGCTTCCCGCCGCTCCCTGAGTGGGCTGCAACTCTCGGTTGAGAGCGGCGTAGTAGCTCTGCTCGAACTCGACGGGCGAGACGTAGCCCAAGCTCGGGTGGAGCCGGTCATTGTTGTACCACTCGGCCTTGTACAGCCCGTTGGCCGTCTCCATGAGCGCGTTGTCGTACGCGTCACCGACATTCCCGATCGACGGGTCGATGCCCTCCAGCGCCAGGCGTTCGGCGAACGCTACAGATGTATATAGACCGCCTGCGTTCGAGTGGCTGATCAGCGACCTCGGCTCGACCGGGTGCCCCTACCGGTCACGTTGCCACAGCGCCGTCCGCAGCGGCG
>NZ_JAALDX010000056.1:42311-53201 GCF_014145095.1 Dietzia sp. SLG310A2-38A2
TCGTGGTGGTCGCTGCTGAGTACTTGAGGGTTTCGGAGCCACTGAATACTGCGGTTGGGAGCCACCGTCGTTGGTTTTGAGAGCGGGTGGCCGATGGGGTGGGAGCCACCGGCTCTCGTGCGCCGGTCCTGGGGGTTAGTTCACGGTGGTGTGTTCGCGCATTTGCACTGCTCGGGCGATTACCTCAAGGTCTGGGGTTGACAACACATCTGCCGTTGTCGCTGCGCATCGACCTCACCCGCTCAGTGACCGCCCTCCGGTCCTGAACTTGGCCGCCACAGTCAACCCGACAGGATAGTCACGCTGCTAGGCGACTCGAACACTCTTCGACGGAGGGTTGCACGGGCTCGATCCGCTCCCACTGCTCGTAGGCGAAGCGCCGAGACTTCTGCTTCTAGTGGATCTCGGTGCCGACAGGCACCGCCTAGCTATAAGAGACACGCCCTAGTTTGGCAACCGACATTTCGCCTTGCGCGGTGTCGGTTCCCAAACAGCTTGTCAGTACACCGCCGGCCCACCAGCACGTTGCCACCGTCCTGTCAGCCGCGGGTTGTGACGAGACTGGCAGAAGCCGCGCAGCTGACAATCCGTGACAATTTTATGTCGGCCAGAGCTCATCACCAGCCGCGTTCGGAAAGTTTGGCCAGACTGCCGCATCGTCGGCAACCCCTCCGCTGAGACTCTGTCCATCTACTCCTCGACAACCTCGGCGGGAAGCTGGACAGATGGGTGTGGCGGACCCTGCCGACCCTGCCGACCCTGAGGAGGGCATCGGAGTCGCGATCCGCTTGCGCTACGGCGGTCGCCGAGTCGCCATCACCGTCTGAACTCGTTGTCGTCGTCACCGCTCGCCCAATTACATACATGGCTCTCACCTTGACGCACGGTGACGTCACTAGTCGCCGGAAGGGATGACGTCGATGAAGTAGCCCATCATGGCCCCGACCCGGTCAGACGGGGAAGTACAGCTGAAGATCTCGTCGAGAAGATCGGCTATCGGCAGCGGCGAATCAATCTCCTGGAACCGTGAGCGCACCGTCCCCAGCCTCAGAGTCGGCGTCTCATCGACACACCTGAGTATCGGCTCCACCTCGAGCCTGGTAGCCACCCTGTCGTTGATACCGAGCACACTCAGCGCCCCGGCAATGGACACCCAGTCCCGGGTTAACTCGAACTCCTGCCGGATGGCCTCGGCAATTGTCTCCTGGCGCATCAACCCAGTATCTAGCAACATCGGGGCGCGCGAGGTCTCCCCGTTCAGAGCACGGCCTCCCGCACAGACTTCCGCGACGTCCCGCGCTTACTCTCGTCAGCCATTCTCGTCAGCTGTAGGGGAAGCGGAAGGCGATCGGGTCTACGACGTCTGCGTTGGCCGGATCGTTGAAGGGGTCGGGGCGGACCCAGTTCACGCGGCCGGGTGTCCGATCGTCGAAGTCGACGGTCTCTTCACCGCCGTCAGGTGTGCAGATGGTCAACGGATTGTTGTCTGCCCACTCCGCTACCCTGGTTACCTTGGTCTGGTTCTGGCGGCCCCGTTGCTTGCGACCTTCCCAGGCCAACGCCATCGTCTCCTCGTCCTCGACACGCACGAGCGAGTCGCCAACGAGTTCGCGGAACGGAAACTCTTCGGGATCGAACCGGATAGGACCGTATCGGTCATGGATACGCATGCTCGGATTCGGCTGGGTGATAGCGAACAGTCTCCCCTCGACGTAGACGGTGAAGTCACCTCCGTCCTCAGTCACGCGCCGGATGCTCACCTCACGCGTGCCGCCTAGGTCGCAGCGCACGATCTCTGCCGGGCACGTGATCCAGCAGCCGCCGCTATCCGCATGAAGCCGCCGACTTCCGCCGTAACCGGGTGGCTCGAAGGCCAGCGGGAGCAGGTACTCGGTCAAGCTGGCTGGAGTGTGGGAGCGGTCCAGGTGCAATAGGACGGGGGTGGATCGGTCCATGATCCATATGTCGGATCCGTGGGCCGCCACGTCGCCGGCATCGAAACGGGGCGATTGGTCGGGAACGGAGTCCAGGTCAAGATCGATCAGGATGCAGCGTTCTTCGAACTGACCGTCTTCCGCAAAGTTCCACCAGTCCGGCCAGTATCGGTCTGGTGACGTCCCGAGGTCTGTGAGCCGCTCGGTACCCGGCACGTAACCGTGCGCCCTATGCGTGACCTTGGCCTGCTGTTCGACGAGTTGGAGGCGGCGCACCCTGCCGGTCACTGTGCCGGGCTCTCCTGGCACTGCGTGGTGGAAGTCGGGTGTGAGGAAGCCTGCGATGTGCATCAGGCCGGCGACCGGGGAGTGGTGGCGCCAGGTGGCGGTCCACCCATTCCCGGCGACCTCGAACGGCCACCAGAGGGTGTCGTCCCGGTCGGCCCACGGGGCATCTCCGAACTTCGGCTGCACTGTGACGCGGTGGGGGGTCGTCCCCGGTTCGTTGGTTGCTGTGGATGAGCACAAGGAGAGGGTGACGCTGATGACGTCGTCCACGTGGAGCGGGGGAAGGGTTCCATCTTCGAATATTTCATGGCCCACGAGGACTTGAATCACTCGCGGCGTGCTACCGGATTCCATCGATGAGCCCCACGCAGTAGACGAACCGGTGGGCGAAGCCACCGGGCGCGGGGTTACCTGACTCGGACGGTACCCGACAGGCTTCGACCAAGCACACATTCGCAGTGCGGGGGTTCTTGCTGTGCTGGCCGGTTGTCGCTCTGAAGGTTGCTCCGTCGCGACAGCGGATACCGGCGCGTTTTAGTACTTTTCGGCCACCGGTTCGTCTGGATCCGGAGGGTGTGCCGATTTCGCTTCGGGTGCCCCACTATTAGCACGATCCCTCTGGGTGCGGATCGCAACACTAGGGGGCGTTGATTGTCGGCGAGGACTGGTAGATGAGGCCCAAACCTCGCGATTGTCGATGAGCTGAAAGCCTCGAATGAAGGCGGGCAACTATGGTGATCGGATGGTCAGCGGAGATGCCGATGCGGGCTCGGCGGCCGCTGGCCGATCGGGCGAGAGCGTTCTTCGTGGATTGCTCGTTTCCCTCCTGCCGGCGGTCGGCCTGCTCGTGGGCCTCGTGATCGGCTGGCACACGGTTACCTGGGCGGTCCAGACTTTCCGAGACGTCTCCGCGGTTCCAGACCTCTCGGCGGTGCCGGCACAGGACCGAGCGCCTGGAGTGCCCGGTCCGACGGTGGGCTATTGGCTTTCGTGGGCAGTTCCCGTTGTAGCGGTGTACGCGGCCAGCGGGCTGCTGTTGTGGAGGTGGCGGCGCGGACGGCTCCTGACCGGATCGGCCATGGCCGGCTTCAGTGCCGTAATTTTGTTGCTTGTTCCCCTGTGGGTATCGATCGAGGTCGGCGGTTTCGCGCCCAGCTGAGCTCATCCGGTAGTGCCTGGACCATCGCCTTCGGCTGGCAGGAAGTGAAGAAGACGGTGGTCACCTTCTTCGTCAACCTCGACGCCAGCGGTGCCGGTCCACTCTGCTTCGTCCCGGACCGGCCTGTTGATGAAAGAAACCGCGCAACGTCCTAGAACCAAGGAACTGGGACGGCCGCTTCGCCCTTGAAAACCGGGGGAGCAGGAGTCAGGAGTCGCTCGCGGACGGTGATGCCTGTTCCGACATGAATCGTCAACCGCCAGCGGTTACGCTCAGCGCAGCACGGTCGATGATGGGCGAACCGACGGCACGAACATGTGAGGGTGGCTGCGAGTGTGGGTCCAAGGGGCCATGCCGGTCGAGGATGCTGCCGAGCTTGAGTGGCTGCTGCCGCAGTTCACCGGCTCTCACCGCCAACTCACAATGCACGTCCCCGACGGCTACCCGGCGCACTGTCGCGTCCTTCACCGTCCGGATCCTCCAGGCGGGCCAGACCGCCCACCGCTTCGCTGGGCCGATATTGCCGCTCGCACTGGTGCAGTTATTCACCCGGGCGTGCAGTGGCATCGACTGATCGGCAGCGCGACCACCGACAACGATGGAGGGACCGTTTCCGGGGACCTGTATGCAGAGTGGAACGGGTACGCACCGTCGATCGGACAGATCGACGCGACGCAGTTCCTCATCCTTGCTGACATCCTTTCCCGCCACACCTCCACCGCCGACGATGTCTTCTTTGGTTTCTGGGAAGGCAACGGACGCATCAACACCAACGATGGCTCGTTCTTTCCAGGGATTAGTCCTGCACGGTTTCGGCTCGGTGGACGTCAGCAAATTGTGGTACGAGGCGATCTATCCGCAGTTGTAGGCACGCAGCGGGTCCCGTGGCCCACTCCGAACGCTATGTGGCCCGCGGACCGGTCCTGGTATCTCGCCACCGAGGTTGACTTCGACTCAACGATCATTGCCGGCGATGAGAGCCTCATCGCTGAACTTCTCGCCCATCCAGAGCTCGAGGCACTCCGCGCCTCGGTTGACCTGGATCTGACCTGCTTCGGCGACACGATCAACTAGGGCGTGTCTCCCGTTACTGAGTCGTGACTCGCGAGACCGTGGCCGGATTGGCCATTCTGTACTGGTAATTCGAAGACTAACGTTCCCGAGTGTGCCTCATCATCTTTAGAACACGGATTGATCATCGCGTGAGTTTTACTGCTTCGCGTCAAGCTTGTCCTGCCGGTACATTTCGGACATCTTCCCAGAGGGGGTCAACTACTAGCCATGAAACGAACTATCTTTATAAGTCCACATCGTGGCGTTCTCGGGTTCATATGGGGGGACACCAGGGGCGACAATGCTCTTAAGGGATTCGCCGGCCTCGTGGAGACCGAGAGCCTTGGACTCTCAGACAATCTAGTCGGGGAGTTTGAGGCATGGGTGACGGACTGGCATGAGAATTTTGTCGGACGTAATGAAGTGGGAGGGATGTGGGTCCCCGTCTGGCGGGAGGGGTTCGATAGCGCCGAGTGGCGATCCCACGGAGTTACCTTGCTGCACAGATTGCAGGATGAGAGGCCGGATCTGAATGTGAGCAATGGATTCGATTCTGACGTTTATCCAACGGATCCAGTCACCCATGAGCCGCAGTCTGACTAGGTCGTGTCTTCTGCTGACAGTGCTGGTTAGCCAGATCTGACCGGGTTTCTCGCGCCCGTCGCCACGAGAAACCGGGATGGACCTGACAAGTTAGCGGCACGCCACTGCCAGCAAACTGGCGAACTGACACACTGTTTGGCAACCAACAGGCACCTACAACCCGCGCGCCATATCGACGAACCGCGAGTAGTGCAGCTGGTGCGCCACGGTGATGGTGGAGGTCGGACCACCACGGTGCTTGCCCAGGATCAGGTCGGCCTCGCCGGCGCGGGGGTCGTCGCGCTCGGTGGAGTCGGGCCGGTGGAGCAGCATGACGATGTCGGCGTCCTGCTCGAGCGAGCCGGACTCGCGGAGGTCGGAGACCTGGGGCCGCTTGTCGGTACGCTGTTCCGGGCCACGGTTCAACTGGGAGATCGCGATCAGGGGCACGTCGAGCTCTTTGGCCAGCAGCTTGAGCTGGCGGGAGAACTCGGAGACCTCCTGCTGGCGGGACTCGACCTTCTTGCCGCTGGACATCAGCTGCAGGTAGTCCACCACGATCAGCCGGAGGTCGTGCTTCTGCTTGAGCCGGCGGGCCTTGGCCCGGATCTCCATCATGGTGAGGTTGGGCGAGTCGTCGATGAACAGCGGGGCCTCGGAGATCTCGCCCATCCGCCGGGCCATGCGGGTCCAGTCCTCGTCGCTCATCTTTCCCGACTTCATGTCGGAGAGCTTGACACGTGCCTCGGCGCTCATCAGACGCATGACGATCTCTGTCTTGCTCATCTCCAGGGAGAACAGCACGGAGGAGAGCCCGTTCTTGATCGAGCACGAACGCATGATGTCCAGGCCGATGGTGGAGTTGTGCGTGGGGATCGCGGTGGGGCCGGCCAGGTACAAGTGATCGTCGGCGGCGACCTCGATGCACCTGACCGGAACGCTCTGCGCGCTGCGCACGTCGATGATCAGGCGATCGGGGCGCCCGGAACCCGCACTCTCGGGCACCAGGATGCCGAAGTCGCTCACCAGCATCAGAGTCTCGAGCGACTTGGTGGTGACGGTCTGGTGGGTGCCGCCCATCTCGATCCGCCACTCGTGCTCGGCGTCCGCCACGATCTCCGCGCCATCGTTGAACCGCAGGGTGAAGCAGGGACGGTCCTCCCACACCTCGGTCACGGCCACGACCTCGGTCGGCTGCCCGTCGGCGCCGAGCACCCGATCGCCGACGCCCACGTTCCCCATGGTGGTCACGCCGCCCGGGGTCGGGAGCACGGTGTCCAGGGCGAGCGCCTTACCGACACCGGGTCGGGCGGCGATGATGATCATCTGCCCACCGTGGAGCCCGTTGGTCACGGCGTCGAGGTCTGCGAAGCCCGTGGGGACACCGTTGCTCAGCCCGCCGGCGGTGTGGATGGCGTCGATCTCGTCCATCGTGGGCTGCAGGAGCTCCTCGATGATCACGTAGTCCTCGGTGGTCCGTCGCTCGGTCACCTCGAAAATCTCGGCCTGCGCCCGGTCCACGACCTCGGCCACGTCGGCGCCCTCGGACCCCGAGTAGCCGAACTGCACGATCCGCGTCCCGGCGTCGACCAGGCGGCGCAGAATAGCCTTCTCCGAGACGATCTGCGCGTAGTACCCCGCGTTGGCCGCCGTGGGCACGGTCGAGATGAGGGTGTGGAGGTACGTGGCCCCGCCGGCGCGCCGGAGATCACCACGGCGGTCCAGCTCGGCGGCCACGGTGACGGCGTCCGCGGGCTCGCCACGGGCGTACAGATCCAGGATCACGTCGTAGACGGCCTGGTGCGACGGCTTGTAGAAGTCGCCCGGCTGGATCTCCTCCACCACGTCCGCGATCGCGTCCTTGCTGAGGAGCATTCCGCCGAGCACCGACTGCTCCGCGGTGAGATCCTGCGGCGGTGTGCGACCGAACTCGGAGCGTCCACCTTCGTCAGGCGGAGGCGGCATCTCGTCGGATCCGTCGAATCCCCCCTGCGCCATGACCTCTCCTCTCCGCCTCACGCCTCCGCGTTCGGTACTCCCCGAGTCGCCTCGCCTGCCCCGCGTGACCAGTTCACTGTAGGCCACCGGGGCGACACGCCCGGCAGCCACCCATCAAGTTATCCACAGGCTTCTCCACAATCGCTGGTGGCCGACTGTGGACAACTGTGGATGAATTCCCGATTCGCAGGTCCGATGCCGGTCCTACTGTGGACAACTGGTGGATTACCGGGTCGCAATTGAACAAAGGTGCTGGTCATCCCCGCATTCGCTCGCATGTGCGACGGTGGAGAACCGCGTCTATCACGCTCGGTTCAACGACGCAATAGGTAACGAAAGATGAACATTATTGGTATCGGATCCGACATCGTTGTATTTCGCCCACCCGGTTATCCACAGGCGGTCCACAACCCCGTCGTTCCCACGACGAGGGCCCCGGCCGTCGCGGACGACGACCGGGGCCCTACGTGGGAGATCAGGCGGGAACGACCTCGAACTCGACCTTGGCGGTCGTGTCATGCCCCAGTTCGACGACGACACTCTGGGCGCCGGTCGACTTGATGTGATCCTTGGGCATGTGGACGGCGCGCTTGTCGAGCGCCGGCCCCCCGGCGGACTTGATCGCGGAGGCGACGTCGCCCGCGGTGACCGAGCCGAACAGCTTGCCGGTGTCGGAGGTCTTGACGGCGACCTTGACGTCGGCGAGCGACTCGAGCTTCTGCTTGAGCTCGTTGGCGTGGTCCGAGTCGCGCACCTCACGGGCCTCCTGGACCCGCTTGATCGACTCGATCTGGCGCTCGGCGCCCGGGGTGGCCACGATGGCCAGCCCGCGCGGGAGCAGGAAGTTACGACCGTATCCGCCCTTGACCTCGACGATGTCGCCCGGCACACCGAGCTTGTCGACGTCGGCGGTGAGGATCAGCTTCATGATCCGTCTACCTTTCTTTCCTCCGACGAGCCGACCGGGGCCGGACTCTCGCGAGGTCATGTCTCATGCTTATGGGGTGGGGCGCATCGCGCGCCCCGAGGGAAAAGACCCTGGGATCAGAACGGGGGCTCGTCGTCCATGCCGCCGAAGCCACCGGAACCGCCGGCCCGGGGAGCGCTGCCCCACGGATCGTCGTTCTGCTGGCCGCCGCCCTGGCCGCCACCGAAACCGCCCTGCGGCTGGCCGCCGGACTGGAATCCGCCGCCCTGCTGACCGCCGCCCTGCTGGCCACCACCCTGGAATCCGCCCCCGCCGCCCTCGCGGTTGGTGCGGGTGACCTTGGCCGTGGCGTACTTGAGCGACGGGCCGACCTCGTCGACCTCCACCTCGTACACCGTGCGCTTCTCGCCCTCACGGGTTTCGTACGACCGTTGGCGCAGGCGACCGTTGACGACGACGCGCATCCCCTTCTGCAGGGACTCCGCCACGTTCTCGGCAGCCTGGCGCCACACGTTGCAGGTGAGGAACAGGCCTTCGCCGTCCTCCCACTGGTTGGTCTGGGAATTGAAGCGGCGCGGCGTCGAGGCGATCCGGAAGTTCGCCACCGCGGCACCCGACGGCGTGAACCGCAGCTCGGGGTCCGCGACGATGTTCCCGACCACGGTGATGGGGGTGTCGCCCTGTGCCATGCGCTTGTCCTCCGTGTTGACGCTCAGGTGGATGTGATCGGAGCTCGACCGACCACGCCCAGATTAGCGGGCGAGCCGGTGAACCCGGGTCACTTGTCGGCGCGGAGCACCTTGGTGCGGAGCACGTTCTCGTTCAGACCGAGCTGACGATCCAGCTCCTTGACCGCGTCCGGCTCGGACTTGATCTGGACGACGGCGTAGATGCCCTCGGTCTGCTTGTTGATCTCGTAGGCAAAGCGGCGCTTTCCCCAGACATCGACCTTGTCGACCGAACCGCCCTCTTGCCGGATCACGTTGAGGAACGTGTCCAGCGACGGCGCCACGGTGCGCTCGTCGAGACTCGGATCGAGGATGACCATCACTTCGTATTGACGCATGGGACCTCATCACCTCCTGTGGACTACAGATTCGGCCACGGAATTTCCGTGGCAGGAGGGTCGTTGCGTCAGCAACCCGCTAAGGCTACCCCGCTTGAGCTCGGTGGACGAAATCCCTGCAGCCCGATCGAGACGCCTCAGCCGTGCCGCAGGCCGATCGTCAACGCCAGGACGACGGGCACCACGGTGAGGAACAGGAAGGCCGCCACGGTCCAGGAGATCCACACGGGCTGGCGCCACCCCGCGCGGTGCCCGCCGGCGGCGGTGACCATGCAGACGAATCCGACGAGGATGCACAGGAACATCCAGATCATCGCACTGGTGCTCATCCGGTGGTGCCCTCCCTCTGCCGGGCCCCGCGGACCTCGTCGTCGTGGTCGTCGTCGTCGTCGTGGTCGTCGTCGGCGGGGGGTCCGACCAGCGGTTCCCCGGGGTCGGCGAGCACCCCGGCCAGGGGGTCCGGCCCCTCGGGCGTGCCCTGGTGCGCCATCCGGACCAGGTCCAGGTGCGGCCGGTAGATCTCGCGGATCACCACCACGCAGATGGCCACCACCATCAGGTCGCGCACCAGGACCAGCGGATGGAACGTCTCGGCCCCGATCCCCTTGTTCGCCACCCCGTGGAAGTACGACATGTGCGCCACCCACAGCAGGGCGTCGAAGACCATCCACGGCACCAGCAGCTTGGCCCGCGGCACCGCCAGCACCGCCAGCGGGACCAGCCACAGCGAATACTGCGGGCTCCACACCTTGTTGGTGAGCAGGAAGACCGCAACGATGAGGAACGCCAACTGGGCGATGCGCGGGGTGGTGGCGGCGGTGAGGCCGATGACCAGCACGGCCACGCAGCCGAGGGCGAACAGGACCAGGGACACCGTGTTGAGCGTGGCCGGGGCCTCGCCCGCAGCGCGACCGGCGTCGAAGCCCTCCCAGCCCGTCAGGGTCTGCATGACGGCGTAGATGCTCTCGGGGTTGGCGGGCCGATCCGAGTTGAGCCGGAAGAACTCCCGCCAGCCCTCCGGGAACGGGATCATGATCGGCAGGTTGACCGCCAACCACGCCGCCACCGCGGCCGCGGCCGCCTTGCCCAGGTCCACGAAGCGCCTGCGGCGGATGGCCACCACCAGCAGCGCGCCGAAGAGGAACAGCGGGTACAGCTTGGCCGCCACGCCGATCCCCAGGACGACCCCCGCCCAGACCGGTCTGCTGCGCGCCCACAGCAGGAGTGCCACGGACGCGAACGCGACCGCCATCAGGTCGTAGTTGGTGAAGGCCTGGAAGATGATCAGTGGGCTGGCCGCCATGAGCAGCGTGTCCCACGGCCGACGCCCGGCCGACAGATAGGTGGCCCATACGGCGACCATCCAGAGGAACGCGAGGATCACGGCCCCCAGCACGAAGTATTTGACCACCTCGATGGGACCGCCGGGGGCGACCGCGTGCCAGGCGTGGGCCGCCTGGGCGGTGACGTACTGGAACATCCCGGACACCACCGGGTACTCCATGTAGCGGGCCCCGCCGTCGTCGCCCACCCACATGTACCGATACGGCAGTTCCCCGGAGTCCAGGCCCTGCACGGCGTAGAGCGGGAGCGGGTCGGCGTAGCACGCCTTGTAGTACTGCTGGCCGGTCCAGTCGAGCCCCGGCGCGGAGCCGTCGGTGGGGGAGGTGGTGACCAGACATGCGGCCTTGGAGAAGAACCCGAGGGCCAGGAACAGCACCGCGAACATCATGATCACGCGCAGCGGTGTCCAGAACCGCTGGCGTCCTACGACCGCGTGCTCACCGACCGGGCCGCCCCACGCGTCCAGCACCGCCCCGCCGGCCCCGTCCCCGGGTCGTACCCGGTCGCGCGGCCCCAGCGACCGGAGGTCCCTGTCGAG
>NZ_JAALDX010000540.1:0-1296 GCF_014145095.1 Dietzia sp. SLG310A2-38A2
TGGGGGGTGCGGGCGCGTGGGGTCAGACGGTCGCGAGGTTGCGCTCGGACCAGGCGGCGTAGCTGCCCTCGAGCTCGACCACGCGGTAGCCGGCGCGGCGCAGGGCGCTGGCCGCGACCGAGTTGCGGACCCCGCTCTGGCAGTAGGTCACGATCGGCCCGTCGGTCGGGAGCCGGTCGAGGTTCCACAGGACCCGGCCGCCGCTGAGCTGCTCGGAGCCCGGGATGTGGCCGTCGGAGTGCTCGGTCTTGTTGCGCACGTCCAGGACCATCGCCGAGTCGAACGAGGCCAGCTCGTCGGGCCCGATCATCTCGGGGGTCACCGTGGGCAGACCCTCGAGGCTGGTGGTGTACCCGGTGACGGTGTCGATGCCGACACGCAGCAGGTGATCGCGCAGCTCCTCGGCCATCTCGACGTCCTCCGCCAGGACCACCAGGGGCGTGTCCTCACGCTCGGGGTCATAGACCCAGGCGCCGAAGGACGCGGCCTTTCCGGCGCCGGGGATGTTCAGCGCCCCGGGCACGGTGCCCGCGTGGACCTCGTCCTGCCCACGGGTGTCGACCAGGACGGCCTTCCCGGACTCCAGGGCGCCGGCCAACTCCGCGGTGTCGTACTCGCGCAGCGGGGCCAGCGGTCCGAGGACGGTCGGGCCGTCCCGGTTCTGCCGCTTCATCCGGCCGAAGTAGGCGTGCGCGTCCGGCTGGCCGTCGAGCAGCTCATCGATGAAGCCCTGCTCGTCGTCACGCTCGACGTACCCGGCCCACCAGGCGTAGCGACGCTCGTAGCCGACGCTGGTCGACGGCAGCGCGCCCAGCGCCTTGCCGCAGGCGCTGCCCGAGCCGTGGCCCGGGAAGACCTGGACGTGATCCGGCAGCGTGACGAACGAGTTCTTCAGACTCCGGAAGATGTCCTTGGCACCTCCGAAGCGGGTGTCGACCCCGCCCGCGGCCTCATCCAGCAGATCCGGCCGGCCCAGGTCCCCGGAGAACACGAAGTCACCGGTCAGCATGTACCCGGGGGTATCAGCGAACGCGCCATCGGTGATCAGGAACGACAGGTGCTCCGGCGTGTGACCCGGGGTGTGCACGGCCTCCACGGTGATGTTTCCCAGTTTCAGCTGGTCACCGTGGTGCAGGCGCTCGGCGGCGAAGCCGTACTGCCAATCCTGCCCGCCCTCACCGGAGACATAGACCCGCGCGCCCGTGGCCTCGGCCAGCTCGCGGGTACCGGACAGGTAGTAGGCGTGGATATGGGTCTCGGTCACGGCGGTGATGGTCATCCCGTGCTGCGCCGCCA
>NZ_JAALDX010000540.1:1306-1546 GCF_014145095.1 Dietzia sp. SLG310A2-38A2
CCGGCCAACTCGCGGGTGCCCGACAGGTAGTCGGCGTGGATATGGGTCTCGGTCACGGCAGTGATGGTCATCCCGTGCTGCGCCGCCAGGTCCAGGTACTGGCGGACGTCGCGACGGGCATCGACCACCACGGCCTCCCCCTTGGCCTGACAACCGATGAAATACCCGGCCTGGGCCAGATCCTCGTCATAGATGCGTTCGAGAAGCATCGAGATCTCCTTGTCGATCGGGGTTCCCTGC
>NZ_JAALDX010000540.1:1556-4125 GCF_014145095.1 Dietzia sp. SLG310A2-38A2
ACGCAAGGAGTCCGGCCCGCGGCCCGGCCCGGCGGGCGGCGAGGCCGCGATCGGGTGGCGTGCGACACAAAAGCTTGCACGGGCTGTGCAATGGTGCAGTCGCCGTGCAAACCTGTCAGGGTCGCGAGTCGCATCTACGCATGAGGAGCCAGCGCATGGCGTCATTTCTCTACCGGATCGGAAGATCGGCCTACCTGCACAGATGGAGGTTCATCGCGGTCTGGGTGCTGCTGATCTTCGGCGTCGGCACCGCCGCGGCCACGATGTCGCAGCAGACCAGCACCACCTTCTCGATCCCGGGCCTGGAGTCGATCGAGACCCAGGAGGAGATGCAGGAGAGGTTCGCCGGGGCGGGGGATCAACTCGACGCACCGACGGGCACCGTCGTCATCCGCGCCCCGGAGGGCAGCACCCTCACCGATCCGGCGGTGACGGAGGACGTCGACGCCTTCCTCGCACAGGTGCGGGAGCTGGACTTCCTCACCGACACCGACGCGATCGTCAACCCGGTTCTCGCCGCCGAGGGGATGTCGCAGCAGCTGACCGAGGCCAAGGCCGCCCAGGAGATCCCGCAGGACCAGATCGAGGCAGACATCGCGGCCCTGAGCCCGCTGAGCGCGGACGAGACCACCGGCACCGTCCAGGTCCAGTTCGCGGCCGAGACGACCATGGACATCGAGGCCGAGGACCGCGAGGCCTTCGCCGACGTCGTCGCCGAGCACGAGGGCGACCTGACCCTCGCCTACTCCGGCAACGCTTTTCAGATGTCCGAGATCAGCGCCATCGGCGAGCTCATCGGCATCGCGGTGGCGGCGGTGATCCTCCTCGTCACCTTCGGTTCGCTGATCGCCGCGGGGATGCCGCTGCTCACCGGGATCATCGGCGTCGGGATCGGCATCGCGGGCATCTTCGCCGCCACCGCCTTCACGGACACGATCAACACCATGACGCCGACCCTGGCGTCCATGATCGGTCTCGCCGTGGGCATCGATTACGCGCTGTTCATCGTCTCCCGATTCCGCACCGAGCTGGTCAAACACATCGGCGGAAACGATCTCGAGCCCGCGGAGCTCGCGGAGAAGCTCAAGACCATCGACGCCAAGCAGCGCGCACACCTCGCCGGGCTGGCGGTCGGCAAGGCCGGTTCCGCGGTCGTCTTTGCCGGACTCACGGTGCTCGTCGCCCTCGCCGCGCTGTCGATCATCAACATCCCGTTCCTCACCGCGATGGCACTGTCCGCCGCGGCGACCGTGGCGATCGCCGTCCTGGTCGCCATCACGCTGCTGCCCGCCATCCTCGGTGCCGTCGGGACCAAGCTCTTCGCGGCCCGTGTCAAGGGCGTCAAGGCGCCCGACCCGGAGGACGAGAAGCCGACGATGGGCCTGACGTGGGTGCGCCGCATCCGCGCCCGCCCGGTGCTCTTCGCGACCGCCGGTGTCCTGCTGCTCATCCTGCTGGCCCTGCCGGCCGTCCAGCTGCGGCTGGCCATGCCGTCCGACGGCACCATGGCCCCTGACACCCCGAACCGCGTGGCCTACGACATGACCGACGAGGCGTTCGGCCCCGGTCGCAACGCCCCCATGATCGCCTTCGTGGACACGCTCGGGATCGCGGAGGAGGAGCGTCCGGCCGCGTGGGCCACCGCCGCGGCGGACATCCAGGCGCTCGACGGTGTGCAGAACGCGCAGATCATCGAGACCAACGAGGCGGGCGACGCCGCCCAGGTCCTCGTCACGCCGGAGTACGGGGCGATCGACGAGCGGGCCGCGGACGTCCTCGCGGAGATCCGGTCCGGTGTCGCGGCCTTCGAACAGGAGACCGGAGGGACCTACTCCGTCACCGGTGTCACCCCGATCTACGAGGACATCTCCGAACGCCTCACCGAGGTCCTGCTGCCGTACATCGCCATCGTGCTGGCCCTCGCGTTCATCCTGCTCATGCTGGTGTTCCGGTCGATCTGGGTGCCGCTGATCGCGGCGCTGGGATTCGGCCTCTCGGTCGCGGCGACCTTCGGCGTCACCGTGGCGATCTGGCAGGAGGGCTGGGGCGGGATCATCTCCGATCCGCAACCCGTCATCAGCTTCCTGCCGATCATGCTCATCGGCATCGTGTTCGGTCTGGCGATGGACTACCAGGTGTTCCTGGTCACGAGGATGCGCGAGGGGTGGGTGCACGGCAAGACCGCCCACAACGCGGTCGCCAACGGCTTCAAACACGGGGCCCGCGTCGTCACCGCCGCGGCGTTGATCATGATCAGCGTCTTCGCCGCCTTCATGACGATCGACGAGCAGTTCATCAAGGTCATGGGCTTCGCGCTGGCGATCGCGGTGCTGTTCGACGCCTTCGTCGTCCGCATGACGATCATCCCCGCGGTGATGTTCCTGCTCGGCGAGCGGGCCTGGGGTCTGCCGCGCTGGCTCGACAGGCTCCTGCCCACCGTCGACGTCGAGGGGTCGGCTCTGGAGACTGCAGAGGGGTCCGCACAGTCGGGGCCGGAAGCCGGCACGGACGCAGATGACGCCGGCCGCGGCGCCGACCGCGACCCGGCACTCGTCGGCGGCCGGCACTC
>NZ_JAALDX010000540.1:4135-11055 GCF_014145095.1 Dietzia sp. SLG310A2-38A2
GCGCAACATGCCCCCAGGGACATCCAGGTCGCGGTGCCGGAAGCGACCAAGGGCACTTGCGACCGGGGCGATGCACGAGCATTCGACCGTCCGGCATCACTCGACCCCTCGATCGGCACCGGATGCCCGGCCGTTCCGGGCGATCGACGATCCGCCCGCCCACTCCTCGCCGCCGCCTGCGGGGAGATTCGCCGCGAGAGCTAGCGGGACCGGGCGAAAGAGCCCGCAACCTGAACCCGGAGGGGCTGTTCATTAAACCCCCCGGGGTATAGCATGAGGACACTTCTCACCTCTGCCAGGAGATCCCCATGCAACTCGATACCGTCGAACTGACACCTGCACTCAACCGCCTCAAGCGCGCCCAAGGGCAGCTGGGAGCCGTGGTGCGCATGATCGAGGAGGACCGCGACTGCAAGGACATCGTCACCCAGCTCTCGGCCGTGTCCAAGGCCCTGGACCGGGCTGGTTTCGCGATCATCGCCAGCGGCCTCGAACACTGCCTGACCAACCCCGGGGATGCCCCGGAGAGGCAGGACCTGGAGAAGCTGTTCCTCTCCCTGGCCTGATCCCCGCCGAACCTGACAGTCTTAAATCCGGAAGCATCAGTACCGTCGACGAACCATCGAAGGGACCGTCCATGACTTACACCCGCACCATCACTGTCCCGATGCCCTACGAGCGAGCCCTGGAGCGCACCCGCGCCGCCCTGGCCGACCAGGGCTTCGGCATCCTGACCGAGATCGACGTCCATGCAACCTTCAACACCAAACTGGGCGAAGAGGCAGCCGAGGCCGTGGGCGACTACGTGATCCTGGGAGCCTGCAACCCCGGCCTGGCCAGCAAGGCCCTGGCCGCCGAGCCGCAGCTCGGCGTCCTGCTGCCGTGCAACGTCGTGGTTCGCCGCGGCAAAGACGATGAACAGACCACCGTAGAGGCCATCGATCCGCAGACCATGGTCCAGCTCAGCGGCAGCCCACAGGTACGTGAAGTTGCCGACGACGCCGACGCACGGTTACGCGCAGCCCTGTCGGCGATCAGCGAAGCCGGTCCCACACACAGCTGAGGGCCGCTCGCGTCAGCGCTACCGCGGGCTCCCGAACGCAGGCCTCCTCCTGCAGGTCGCTGGCCGGCGCACGTATGGATGGCGGTCAACCCGTCCGAGGACGTCCCGCCCGGGGCGGAGTGGCCAGTCAAGGCCGGGCCGGCTCCCCTTCGCGGGTGGAAGACTCGGCGATCTTTTTGATGGCGGCGAGCGTCTTGGGGATGCCGTCGAGGGCCTGCTGCGTGCGGTCGGTGATCTCAGCGGGCGCCCGGTCGCCGAACTTCTCCTCGAACATGGCGATCCCGCCGGGTAGGAACTCCCAGGATTCGGTGAGCAACGTCCCTGTCGGCGCGGGGGCGAGAGTGAACCCCCAACGGACGAAGCTGCCGCCCACGACCCAGGCGAACTCGCGCCCATGCTCGGCCGCCACCACCACCGACCGGGTCTCCCACGTCCGGTGCGGGAGCTCGTTGCGCCCAGTGAACCAGGCACCGACCTGACCGGCCTCGGCCTCGTCGTCCCACCAGCACGAGGTGCAGATCGGACTCCACTCGCCGGTTCGGGTGATGTCGGAGACCACGTCGTAGAGCGTCTCGGCCGACGCCTCGACGGTGACGGACTCGCGGTGACTGCGGATGCCGGTTCCGCTCATATCTCCGCCCTCCCCCAATAGGGTCACTTCTTCTGACGCCGGCTGCCGCCGTGCCAGTCCTCCTGCGTGCCGACCGTGTCGGCGTCGACTCCGAGCGCGGCCAGCTGTGGCAGCTCTCGCAGGCTGCGCTTGAGCTCGGCGAAACCCGGGAAGCGGGCCAGCCCGACCACGTGGTCCCACAGCTCGGCCGCCGAGTCCTCGTGTGGCAACCGACTGATCACGGGCCCGAAGAAGGCGACGCCGGTCGGTGGCTCGAAGTGGATGATGGGCGTGCCCACGTCCTTGCCCGTCAGCGAGAGCGCCTCGTCGGTCTCCTGGCGGATCTCGGCGTCCCACGACTCGTCGTCGAGCGCGTCAGCCAGCTCTATCGGCAGACCGGCGTCGGCGAGGATCTGCTCGGCGAACTCCCGCGTGCCGCGCCGCTCACGCACCTCGCCTTCGCTGCGGTCGTCACCGGCGTCCGGGGCGGTGTCGAAGATGTGCGCCCCGAAAGCGGCGTACAACGGCGCCATCGCCGCTCGGCCATGCTCGGCTCGCGCACGCGCCGCCACCCTCAGCAACCGCAGCCCGGCGGTGTGGCCGGCTTCGTATTCAGGCGGAAAGTGCGCGTCGTAGTCGACCTCTGCGTTGACCAGACGCAACGAGATGAACCGCCAGTCGACGGTGTAGTCGCGCTGCGCTTGCACCTGTCGCACCCATTTGCTGGTCATCCAGGCGAAGGGGCAGACCGGGTCAAAGTAGAAGTTGATGTCGGCGTCCATCCGCCCACCCTAGCTATGTGTTCTGTTCACGCAGGTCGGGAAGAGCCGAGCTCCTCGATGTCGTCCTTCGACAATCCCCCGGTGCTCTCGGCGGTCTCGCGGGCGCTGTTCACCCGGCTGCCCGAGGTGACCTCGTTCGCCCGGTGCGCACCGTCAGGCGGCGTCGAGGTACAGGTAGTCCTCCCAGTACGGGCCGATCTCGCGGAGCTGGGAGACGAGCCGCCACGTCCGGCCCCTCGGCGCCACCAACGGCACCCGCAGTTCCCACCCCAGTTCGGAGAGGAACTTGTCGGCCTTACGGTGATTGCACGGCGCGCAGGAGGCCACGCAGTTCTCCCACACGTGTTCGCCCCCGCGGCTGCGCGGGATCACGTGGTCGACGGTGGTCGCACGGGCATTGCAGTACCCGCACCGGTGAGAGTCGCGGTGCATGAGGGCGGCCCGCGTCATGGGCACCTGCGCCCGGTAGGGGATCCGGACGTACTCGCGGAGCATGATCACCGAGGGCACGCGAACGGCCGTGTCGACCGACCGGACCAGGATCTCGTTCGGGTGATCGTGGACCACGACCGCTTTGCCACCGAGGAGCATCACCACGGCGCGGCGTGCGGGAAGGGCGGTGAGGGCCTCGTAGCCGGCGTTGAGCAGGAGAACCCGGGGCGCGGAGGCCAGCGGGACGTGCGGATCCGGGACACGCTCGAGTCGAACAGGGGCTCGTGACCCCGGTTGTCGGTACTCCGAATTCTCGCGCACGGCTGTGCCCATGGTCGGTCTCCGCTCGTCTGCTCCGAGCCCAGTGCAGCACTGTCAACCGGGCCCGTAGTGAACCTCGCCTGCAACGATGATGCACCCTCGATGAACACTTCGCGCGCGATCACCGCCTACCGGTTGTCCGCGGTGTCCTCGCGGCCGTCACCGACGGGTGGTGGATCAGACCCCCGGGCGGATCCCACGGGCATGATGGGGAGCATGAGCAGCACTACCTTCTATGACGAGATCGGCGGCGCGGAGACGTTCCGGAAGCTGGTCCACGAGTTCTACCTGCGGGTCGCCGACGACCCGGTGCTGCGCCCGCTGTACCCGGAGGAGGACCTGGGTCCGGCCGAGGACCGCATGCGGATGTTCCTCGAGCAGTACTGGGGCGGCCCCACCACCTACTCGGAGCAGCGCGGTCACCCCCGGCTCCGGATGCGCCACAACCCCTTCCGCGTGGACCGCGCGGCCCACGACGCCTGGCTCACGCACATGCTCGCGGCCGTGGACACGATCGACCGCGAGACCATGGACGACGAGCACCGGGCGGCGATGGTGGAGTACTTCACCCGGGCCGCCGCGATGATGGTCAACACCCCGGAGGACATGTGACCTCCCCGGCCCACGCCACCCGGCCGTGGGAGGACATGGTCCTCTACCAGATCTACCCGCGATCCTTCGCCGACTCCGACGGGGACGGCACGGGCGACCTTCAAGGCGTGATCGACCGCGTCGGCTACCTGGAACTGCTGGGCGTGGACGGGGTGTGGCTGTCCCCCATCATGCGCTCCCCCGGCGCCGATCACGGCTACGACGTCTCGGACCCCCGCGACGTGGATCCGTTGTTCGGCGACGTCGAGACACTGCGCCGGCTGGTGGAGGCACTGCACGCCGCGCGGATGGTCCTGATCATGGACCTGGTGCCCAATCACACGAGTATCGAACACCCGTGGTTCGACGCCGCCCTGGCGGCGGGTCCCGGAAGCCCCGAGCGCGAGCGCTACTTCTTCCGCGACGGCCTCGGTGAGGACGGCTCCCGGCCGCCCAACAACTGGCCCTCGGTGTTCGGGGGACCGGCCTGGACCCGCGTCACCGAGCCGGACGGGACCCCCGGGCAGTGGTACCTGCACCTCTTCGCCCCGGAGCAGCCGGACTTGGACTGGTCGCACCCCGACGTGGGCGACGACCTGGAGGAGACCCTGCGCTTCTGGCTCGACCTGGGGGTCGACGGGTTCCGGATCGACGTGGCGCACGGTCTGGCCAAACCGGACGACCTGGCCGACCTGCCGGACGATGTGGAGATCGCCCAACTCGTGGTCGACGAGCGCGACGCACGGTGGGACCGGCCCGGCGTCCACGACGTCCACCGGCGGATCCGCGCGGTCGTCGACGAGTACCCGGGCGCGGCGACCTTCGGCGAGGTGTGGGTGGGCCCGGCCGACCGGTTCGCCCGATACCTCCGCTCTGACGAGCTGCACTTCGCGTTCCACTTCCCGCTCACCGGCGCCCCCTTCGAGGCCGGCGCGGTGCGCGAGGCCATCGACGCGACGCTCGAAGCCTCACGCATCGCCGAGTCTGCCCCGACCTGGGCGTTGTCCAACCACGACGTCGTACGCGAGGTGACCCGATACGGCAACGGCGCCGTCGGCACCGCCCGGGCACGGGCGATGCTGCTGGTCGAGCTGGCCCTGCCGGGGATCACGTTCCTCTACGAGGGGTCGGAGCTGGGCCTGCCGAGCGACTTCTCGATCCCCCACGACCGGCTGACCGACCCCACCTGGGAACGCAGCGGCCACGCGGAGATGGGTCGCGATCACTGCCGCGTCCCGATCCCGTGGGAGGGTTCCACGCCGCCCTACGGCTTCTCGACCACCGATCACACCTGGCTCCCGATGCCGGACAACTGGGGCCGCCTGACGGTCGAGGCCCAGATCGAGGACCCGGACTCCACGCTGTCGTTGTACCGGGCGGCCATCGAGACCCGGCGCTCGTGCTCGGGCCCGCGCACCGCGTCCGTCGAGTGGTACGGGGCGCCGTCCGGATGCCTGGCGTTCCGCCGCGACGACGGCGTGGTGTGCGCGCTCAACACCTCAGACCGGTCGGTGCCCCTGCCCCTCGGCGAGGTGCTGCTCTCCTCCGGGCCCCTCTCCTCAGGACTACTCAACGCTGAATCCCCCACCGGCGAGATCCTGCCGCCGGACACCGCAGTATGGTTACGACCACACTAAGAACGGGGATTAACCATGAGGTTGGCGGAGAAGACGGCGGTCGTCACCGGCGGCGCCGGCGGGATCGGCAGGGGCATCGTCCGAGCGTTCGTCAAGGAGGGGGCCCGCGTACTCGTCGTCGACATCAACCACGTGGCCGGCAGCGCCCTGGCCGACGAACTGGGTGAGGGCGTCCGGTACCTGGCGGCGGACATCTCGGTCGAGGACAACGCCCGCATGATCGTCGAGACGGCCGTCGAGCACTTCGGACGCCTCGACGTCCTGGTCAACAACGCCCACGCGTCACGCCAGGCGCCGCTGCTGGAGACCACCCGGGAGATGCTGGACCTGTCCTTCGACACGGGGTTCTACCCCACCTTCTGGCTGATGAAGGCCGCGCACCCGCACCTGGCCACCGCGGGTGGCTCGGTCATCAACTTCGCCTCCGGCGCCGGCATCGAGGGCAGCCCCACCCAGGCCTCGTACGCGGCGGCCAAGGAGGCCATCCGCGCCGTCTCCCGGGTGGCGGCCAACGAATGGGCCCGAGACGGAATTACCGTCAACGTGATCTCGCCGCTGGCCCTCACCGAGGGAGTCGAGGCGTACATCGAGGCCAACCCCGGTATCGAGAAGCACCTGCTGTCCGGGACGCCGATGCGCAGGTTCGGCGACCCCGAGGCGGACATCGGCCGAGTCGCGGTGTTCCTCGCCAGCGAGGACGCCCGCTACATGACGGGGCAGACGCTCATGGCGGACGGCGGCAGCGTCAAGCTCCGGTAGCGTCAGGCCCCCGTCAGCGTCCCGCTCCCGTCAGCGTCACACTCCGCTGACGCGCAGCCGCGGCAGGATCACGTCACGGACCGTCTCCGGGTTGCGTTCCACCACCACCCAGCGGCGACCGAGGTCGCGGGCCGCCACGGCTGTGGTCCCGGAGCCGGCGAACAGGTCCACCACCAGGTCGTCCGCCTCGGTCGCCAGTTCCACGATCCGCCGCATCAGCGCCTCCGGCTTGGGCGTGCGGAACCCGTCGACCCCCGCGCTGCGCAGTTCCGCGCGGGCGGTGTCGGTGGACCCGACTTCCTGAGCCAGCCAGATGGATTTGAGCTTCTTGATCCGGCCCACCTCGTGCCGGTCGCGTTGGTACACATCGACCCGCGGCCCGGTCCGACCCCGCACCGTCCGACAGACCAACTCGTCGCTCCGCTCCCGCGCGCGATCGCGCGACCAGCGCCACACGGCCGGAGTGAGGTCGCCGAACACCGGGAGGATCTCGGCGAGCCCGGGCACGGGGTCCACGGAGACCTCCCCGGTGTCCGGGTCGCCGTAGAGCGGGTAGGTCATGGTGGGCGTGGTGCGCGGGTTGAACCGCTTGTTGGTGTTGCGCAGCGGCAGAAGGCGGTAGTTGACCCCGTCCTCGGCGGTGTGCGGGAAGTCGGAGGGGTCGACCGCGGAGGCGACCCCGCCGGCCAGCCGGACGCGCGCGGGATCCCGCGCGTACACCATCA
>NZ_JAALDX010000057.1 GCF_014145095.1 Dietzia sp. SLG310A2-38A2
CGGGCAGTCGTGTCGGCGCAGCGGGTCGGCGATGTACGCCTCGTCGAGCAGCTCCCGCTCGTCCCTGCCGGTGGCGCGGGCGGCCACTGAGGCCATCTCGCCCTCGGACCACTTGCCCGCGTCGATCCCGGCGCGGGCCTGGAGAGCGGCCATGTGGTGCCGGCCGGGCCAGAGCGGGGCCACGGTGTACGGATCCAGCTGCAGCGCCAGCGCCGAGTCGAGGTCGGTGCTCGCGGAGGCCTTGCCGAAGCCGTAGACCAGCGCGGTGTCGGCCTGCCCGGTGGCGATCTTGAGGTAGGCCTCGAAGAACGCCCAGGCGGCGTCCATCTCCACGTGCGACTCGCAGATGGGGGGAACGGCGCCGATGGTGTCGACGGCGGAGATGAAGGAGAAGGCGCGGCCGGCGAGGTAGTCCGAGGAGCCGGAGCACCAGAACTCGATGTCGGTCCGGTCCAGTCCGGTCTGCCGGTAACACTCGGCGAAGACCGGCGCGAGCATCTCGACACCGTTGGTGGTGCCGAAGGTGGACTCTGTGTGTCGGGCGTGGGCGAAACCGACGACGGCCACGTCCCGGGGTGCGGTGGGGGTCACGGGTGTCCTCTACAGGTGCTCGGCGTAGGTGTCGGGGTCGGCGTCGGGATCGCCGGTCGGCTCGAAGTGGGTGATGGCCTTCATCGAGGCGGGGCGCTCGGACTCAGGGGTCCACACCGCACGCACCCGCATGCCCATGCGCACCTCCGAGGCCTCGCAGCCCAGCACCAGGTGCTGAATGGGCACGTCGGACCCGTCCAGGAGGATGTACGCGGTGACGTACGGGGGCTTGATCTCCTGACCGGCGAACGGCACGTTGACGATGCCGAACGTGGTGACGGTGCCGGTGCCGGAGACCTCCACGTACTCGCCCATGGCCACCCCGTCGGAGGGGCAGTAGTCCCGCGGCGGGACGTAGACCTCGGGTCCGTTGGAGCGTCGGCGTCCGAGCACCCGACCCTGCACGATCGCCCGGAGGAACTCGCTCTCGGCCGGCCCGGCGGTGTGGGTCACCGAGAGGCCGATCGGGGTGACGACCATGGTGACGGGCTCGCCCCCGGAGGGCTGCGGGACCTCGTCGTCGCCTTGATCGGTGCCGCCCTGGCCGTCTCCGCCCGCCACGTCCACGGGAACCACGCACGCGATGTCGTGGATGGTCCCGGTCCGCTCGGCGGACCACTTCAGGCGCACGCGCATCCCGGAGCTCACTGCCTCGGGGCCGTCGGCGGCGAGGGGGAGCAGGATGGCGGTGTCGGCGCCGTCGAACCGGACCAGGGCCCACGCGAAGGGTGAGTCGAACCGGTGGACGTCGGTCGGTTCGGGAACCCAGGTCCAGACGACGACGACGCCGTCGATCCCGGTCCCCGAGCCCACCTCGACGAGGTCCGTCAGGGCCTCGTGCGTGTGGGGGTCGAACTCCACCGGCGGCAGGTGCACGGCGCCACGGGAGTCGCGGACCCCCACGAGGCGGCCGTCGCGCAGGCCGGTGAAGAACGCGCCGAGGACGGGCCCGGTCGACCGCGTGTAGTCGAAGGACGGGGCGAGCGGGGCCGCGAGCACGGCCTCGTCGGGCGGGGTGATGTCGACAACGATCTCTCTGGATGTCACGCCACAAGTAGAACACGTTCCACTGCGCCGTGTGTGTCTTTTCGTGGGCTCTCCCCGGCCCGGGGCGGTGTGGGTCACACTGGTGCCCATGAAATTCGCCTTGCAGCTCGGATACTGGGGCGCCCAGCCGCCCACCAACCACGCCGACCTCGTGGTGGCCGCGGACAAGGCGGGGTTCGACACCGTCTTCACCGCCGAGGCCTGGGGGTCGGACGCGTTCACCCCGCTGGCCTGGTATGGCTCGCTCACCGAGCGCATCCGCCTGTCCACGGCGGTCGTGCAGCTGTCCGCCCGGACCCCCACGGCCACCGCGATGAGCACCATGACCCTGGACCACCTCTCCGGCGGCCGTTTCTGCCTGGGCCTGGGCGTCTCCGGTCCGCAGGTGGTGGAGGGCTGGTACGGCCAGCCGTTCGCCAAGCCGTTGGCCCGGACGCGGGAGTACATCGACATCATTCGCGCGGTGCTCCGCCGCGAGGCCCCCGTGACCTCCGACGGTCCGGCATACACCCTGCCGTACCAGGGGCCGGGCGCCTCCGGGCTGGGCAAGCCGCTCAAGTCGATCCTCCACCCGCTGCGCGAGGACGTGCCCATCTGGCTGGGGGCCGAGGGGCCCAGGAACGTCGCACTCGCCGCCGAGATCGCGGACGGGTGGCTGGGGTTCCTGGCCTCGCCGCGGACCGCGCACGAGTTCAACGCGTGGCTCGACGAGGGCTTCGCCCGCCCCGGTGCGCGTCGGACCAGGGAGGACTTCGAGGTGGCGTTCCTGTGCCAGCTTCACGTCACCGATGACAGGCGCGCGGTCCTCGACGCGTACAAGCCGTTCACCGCCCTCTACGCCGGTGGCATGGGCGCGGAGGGGAAGAACTTCCACGCCGAGGCGTTCCGCCGGATGGGCTTCGCCGACGACGTCGACCGCATCACCGAGCTGTTCCGCTCGGGACGCAAGGAGGAGGCTGCGGCGGCGGTACCGGACGAGATGGTCGAGGCCACCGCGATCATCGGCGACGAGGACTCGGTGCGCTCGCAGATCGCCGAGTGGGAGGCCGCGGGCGTGACCATGCTCGTGGTCACGGCCCGCTCGGTCGAGGAGATCGAGTCACTGAGCCGGTTGATGGACTGAGGCAATCCCTGGACCCCTGACAGGAACACGTTCTAGTCTGAGGTCATGAGCGCACCCACACCCACCATTCCCACCGAGACCGGAGTCCTGAACAACCGGACCGGGGAGTACGTGACCAGCGTCTACCGGATCGCCGAGGCCGAGCCGGACCGCGTCGCGGTGATCGAGGCCTCCGGCCGCCAGGTGACCTTCGGCGAACTCGTGGACGCGGCGCACGGCCACGCGCGGGGCCTGCGCGCGCTGGGGCTGGGGGCCGGGGACGGGATCGTCCTGATGGCGCCGAACAGCATCGGTTTCCTCGAGGTCTACTTCGCCGCCCTCGAGATCGGTCTGTACGTGGCCCCCGCCAACTGGCACCTGACGGGGCCCGAGGTGGCCTACATCCTGGAGAACTCGGGCTCGACGGTGTTCGTGGCCGACGAGAGGTTCGCCGACGTGGCCACCACCGCCGCCGCCGAGGCCGGACTCGACCCCGCCCGCTGTTACGCGATCGGGCAGGTGCCGGGGTTCCGACCGCTCTCCGAGCTCGCCGTTCCCGCCGAGGGGGAGGACCCCTTGCCGTCGGGCCGCACCCTCGGCGCCCCGATGCTCTACACCTCCGGTACCACCGGCCGTCCCAAGGGCGTGCGTAGGCCGCTGACCGGCGCCTCTCCCGACCAGGTGACGGTTCCCAACTACTTCTTCTTCGCCGGCTTCGGCATCCAGGCCGCGGACAACGTCCACATCTGCGGATCGCCGCTCTACCACACGGCCGTGCTCAACTTCGTCGCCATCTCGCTCAACCTGGGCCAGGCCGTGGTGCTCATGGACAAGTGGTCCCCGGAAGAGATGCTGCGCCTCATCGACGCCCACGGGGTCACTCAGTCCCACATGGTCCCGACCCAGTTCTCGCGCCTGCTCGAACTGCCGGAGGACGTGCGCGCGAAGTACGACGTGTCGAGCCTCCGGACGATCGTCCACGGCGCCGCCCCGTGCCCGAAGCACGTCAAGCAGGCGATGCTGGACTGGTGGGGACCTGTCCTCACCGAGTACTACGCCGGCACCGAGGGCGGCGGCTGCACCATCACGGGCGAGGAGTGGCTGCGCAAGCCCGGTAGCGTGGGCCGGCCGTGGAAGACCACCACCCTCAAGATCCTCGACGACGACGGCAACGAGTTGCCCGTCGGCGAGACGGGCAACGTCTACCTCCAGATGCACGGGTCCAAGTTCGAGTACCACCAGGACGCCGAGAAAACGGCGAAGACCTACGTGGGCGAGCTGTTCACCATGGGCGACATCGGCTACGTGGACTCCGACGGCTACCTGTTCCTGTGCGACCGCAAGAACGACATGATCATCTCCGGTGGCGTGAACATCTACCCGGCCGAGATCGAGTCGGAGATGACCCGCCACGAGGCCGTCCGCGATGTGGCGGTGTTCGGCATCCCGCACTCGGACTGGGGTGAGGAGGTCAAGGCCGTGGTGGAGCTGGCCGAGGGGTACGTCGAGTCCGACGAGCTCAAGGCGCAGATCCTCGACGACCTCTCCGGCCGACTGGCAAAGTTCAAGATGCCGCGGTCGATCGACGTGGTGCAGGAGCTTCCCCGGCAGGCCAACGGCAAGCTGGTCAAGCGCAAGCTCAAGGATCCGTACTGGGCGGACGCCCGCTGACCCGGTTACCCACCGGCCGCGGGGGGCGGTCACTACCCTGGACACATGACCAGAACCCTGACCGCCCGTGATCTCACGCTCGCCCAGATCCTCGAGCGGCAACAGCAGGCGTTCCTCGCCGACCCGCAGCCCGGGGCCGGGATCCGGCGCGATCGGATCCAGCGGCTCAAGCACCTCGTCCTGGACAACGCGGCCGAACTCACCGAGGCGATCCGCGAGGACTACGGTTGCAGGCCCGAGGCGTTCTCCACGATCACCGACATCGCCTCGTCGATCCCGGACCTGGATCATCAGCGCGGCCACCTCGCCAGGTGGATGAAACCGACGCGGGTCTCCCGGGCCCTCGACGCGGTGGGGTTCACCCAGCAGGTTCGCCACGACCCCAAGGGGGTCGTCGGGATCATCGGCCCCTGGAACTTCCCGCTTTATCTGACGATCGTCCCGGCCGGCTCGGCGCTCGCCGCGGGCAACCGGGTGATGATCCGGCCGTCGTCGGTCACCGCCCACACCACCGAGGTGCTCTGCAGGCGGGCGCCCGAGTACTTCGCCGTCGACGAACTGGCCGTCGCGGGGCCTGAACACGGGCGCGGTTCTGACTTCTCCCGGCTGCCCTTCGACCACCTGTTCTTCACCGGTTCCCCGGGTGTCGGCAGGTCCGTCGCCAGGGACGCCGCCGAGAACCTCACCCCGGTCACCCTCGAACTGGGCGGCAAGAATCCCGTCGTGGTGGACACCAGCGCCGACCTCGACCGCGCCGCGCGAGGCATCGCGGCATCCCGAATGATCAACGGTGGCCAGGTGTGCATGTGCCCCGACTACGTCTTCGTCCCCCAGGATGAGCTGGACAGGTTCTGCGACACCGTCCTGGACCACTGGCGTCGGACCCTGCCGGCCATCGTGGGCAACCCCGAGTACACCGCCATCGTCAACACGTCCAACTACGAGCGCATCGTCGGCCTGATCGACGACGCCGTGGCGAAGGGTGCTGTCAGGCGCGACGCCGCCCCGGCGGGGGAGACGTTGCCGGACGCGGGCGTCCGCAAGATCGCACCCACCCTGCTCACCGGCGTGACGCCCGAGATGGAGATCGACTCGGACGAGGTGTTCGGGCCCGTACTGACGGTGTTCGGTTACCAGAGCCTCGACGAGGCCGTCCGTCACATCAATGACCGGCCCAGCCCGCTGGTCCTGTACTGGTACGGCCAGAAGAACAGCCGCTTCGACACCGTGGCCGACCGCACCCGCTCGGGGAACATCTACGGCAACGACTTCGGCATCGGGATGGCCTCCCCGGCCATCCCCTTCGGCGGGGTCGGCAATTCGGGGATGGGCGGCTACCACGGGCACTACGGATTCCGGACGTTCACCCACGAGCGGGCCGTCGCGATGCATTCCTACGACGTCAACGTCTCCCAGTTCCTGGCGCCCCCGTTCACGGCGGGCAAGAAGAGGCTGGCCTCGGGGTACCTCAGGGTGATGAAGGCCCGGACCCGGCTGGGTCTCTAGTACGGGTCCGGGCGCCCGGTCACTCCCCGCGGAACTCGGGCCTGCGCTTCTCCGCGAACGCGCGAGGGCCCTCCTTGGCATCGGCCGAGGCGAAGACCCGACCGCCGACCTCGGCGTCGACGCGGAAGGCCTCCTCCTCGTGCATGCCCTCGGTGCGGCGGATGGTCTCGATCATCCCCTGGACCGCGAGGGGCCCGTTCGCGGCGATGAGCTCGGCGATCTCCAGGGCCTTGTCCAGGGCGGTACCGTCCTCGACCACGTGGCCGATCAGCCCGAACCGCTCCGCCTCCTCGGCGGTGAGATGGCGGCCCGTCATGAGGACCTCCATCGCGACGGTGTACGGGATCTGACGCACGAGCCGCACCGCGGAGCCGCCGAGGGGGTACAGGCCCCAGCGGGCCTCGGAGACGCCGAACTTCGCGGAGCGCCCGGCGACCCGGATATCGGTGCCCTGCAGGATCTCGGTCCCGCCGGCGATCGCCGGGCCCTCGACCGCGGCGATGAGCGGCTTGCTCAACCGGCGCCCCTTGAGCAACGCGGGCAGACGGGTCAGGTCCCAGCCGCCGCCCTTGAACTTGTCGCCCGGGGCGTTCTTGTTCATGTCCTTGAGATCCGCGCCCGCGCAGAAGTACCCGCCCGCACCGGTGAGGATGCACGCACGGATGTCCTGGTCGGAGTCCACCAGGTCCCACGCCGCCTCCATGCCGCGCATCATCGGCCCAGACAGGGCGTTGCGCGCCTCGGGGCGGTTCATGGTCACCACCAGCACGTGCCCACGCCGTTCGGTGAGCAGGTGCTGGTCCTCGGGCGTCTCGACGCGGGTCATCGGGCCTCCAAAATTAGTTACACGGGTTCACGGCTTTCGCCCACGGCCGACGGTAACACGTTCTACTTTGGGTGTATGGCGTACACCATCGGAGATCTCGTCGAGCACAGTGTCGATCGCGTTCCGGACCGGGTCGTCCTGGTCCAGGAGGGTCGGTCGTTCACCTTCAGGGAGCTGGAGGAGCGGGCCAACAGGCTCGCCCACCACCTCCGGTCCGTCGGCGTCGGGCCCGACGACAAAGTAGCGGTGTACAGCCGCAACACCATCGAGGCGGTCGAGGCGATGGTCGCGATCTTCAAGATCCGCGCGGTCATGGTCAACGTCAACTACAGGTACGTCCCGGCCGAGCTCGAGTACCTCCTCGACAACTCCGACTCCGTCGTGGTGATCCACGAGCGCCGCTACTCGGACGTGCTCGCCCAGGCTCTGCCCAACACCCCGGGGGTTCGGCACTGCCTGGTCATCGAGGACGGCACCGACACCCCCGACCCACAGGCTCCTGACGGTGTCTCCGTCGCCCACTACGACGATGCGCTGGCGGCGCAGTCGCCCGAGCGCGACTTTGACGAACGCTCGAACGACGACATCTACATGCTGTACACCGGCGGCACCACGGGCTCCCCGAAGGGCGTGATGTGGCGCCAGGAGGACGTGTTCATGGTCCTCGGCGGCGGCATCGACTTCCTCACCGGTGAGAAGGTCGCGGACGAGTGGGAGCTGGCGAACAAGGCGGTGGACGGTGGCGTGCTGGTCCGCGCGGCCCTGCCGCCGCTCATCCACGGCGGTGCCCAGTGGGCGATCCTCATGGCGCTGTTCGCCGGCCACACCAGCGTGCTCATCCCGGAGTTCGACGCCGAGACCGTCTGGCGGACCGTGACCGAGCACAAGATCAATCTCCTGTTCATCACGGGAGACGCCATGGCGCGTCCCCTGATCGAGGCATGGGACGCGGAGAAGTACGACTCGTCGTCGTTGTTCTACATCGGGTCCTCCGCGGCTCTGTTCTCGCCCTCGGTCAAGGACCAGTTCATCGAGGCGTTCCCGAACGTCATGCTCTCGGATTCGATCGGCTCCTCCGAGACCGGCTTCTCCGGCATCGCACTCGCGGAGAAGGGCAAGACCCACACCGGGGGGCCCCGCGTGAAGATCGACGGGGAGACCACGGTCCTCGACTCCGACGGCAACGAGGTCCAGCCCGGTTCCGATGTCATCGGCAAGGTCGCGCGCACCGGGCACATCCCGGTGGGGTACTACAAGGACGAGGTCAAGACCGCGGCCACGTTCAAGACTTATCGAGGTAAGCGCTACTCGATCCCCGGCGACGACGCCCGGGTCGAGTCCGACGGCACCGTCACGATGCTCGGTCGCGGCTCGGTCTCCATCAACACCGGAGGCGAGAAGGTCCATCCCGAGGAGGTCGAGGCCGCACTCAAGACGCACCCCGACGTGTATGACGCGCTCGTGATAGGCGTCCCCGACGAGCGGATGGGCCACAAGGTCGCCGCCGTGCTCCACACGCGCGACGGCCAGTGCCCGCCGATCGATGAGCTGAACGACCACGCGCGGCGAGAGATCGCCCGCTACAAGTGCCCGCGAGCGTTGTGGGTCGAGAAATCGGTCAAGCGCAATCCCGCGGGCAAGCCCGACTACCGATGGGCCGCGGAGATCGCCGCGTCCCGCCCCGCAGACGACAGCCAGGAGATTAGCAAGTGAGCATCCGTACCCCACTCGCGGAGGAATTCGGGATCGAGTATCCGGTCTTCGCCTTCACCCCGTCCAAGGCGGTCGCCGCCGCGGTGACGCGCGCCGGCGGCATGGGCGTCCTCGGGTGCGTCCGCTACAACGACGCGGCCGAGCTCGACGAGGTCCTGACCTGGATGGACGAGAACACCGACGGTAAGCCGTACGGCGTGGACATCGTCATGCCCAACAAGGTGCCCACCGAGGGCAGTACCACCGACATCGCTGCGATGATCCCGGAGGAGCACAAGGCGTTCGTGTCCCGGGTCCTGGACGATCTCGGGGTGCCGCCGCTCGGTGACGACGCCGAGCACAACGCCGGGGTACTGGGCTGGCTGCACTCGGTCGCCGAGGCGCACGTCGAGATGTCGCTCAAGCACCGTCCGGTGCTCATCGCCAACGCGCTCGGCTCCCCGCCCAAGCACATCGTGGACCTCGCGCACGCCAACGGGATGAAGGTCGCCGCACTCGCCGGCGCCAAGAAGCACGCGATCTCTCACGTGGACAACGGCGTCGACATCGTGATCGCCCAGGGCGGTGAGGCCGGCGGCCACACCGGCGAGGTCGCGACCCTCGTGCTGGTGCCGGAGATCGTCGCGGCGCTCGACGGCCGGGCGCCCGTGTTGGCGGCCGGCGGGATCGGCAGTGGCTCACAGGTCGCCGCCGTGATCGGCATGGGCGCCGAGGGGGCGTGGATGGGGTCCCGCTGGCTCACCGCCGCCGAGTACGGCGATGACGGCGGGA
>NZ_JAALDX010000541.1:0-402 GCF_014145095.1 Dietzia sp. SLG310A2-38A2
CCGCCGGCGCGGTCGGCGCGCTGACCGCCCAGCAGTGGAGCCAGGCCCCGCCCGACGGCCCGCCGGGCACCCTCGGGGCCGTGGAACCGATCGCCTTCTCAGGCCAGCCCGCCCAGAGCGAGATCACGGCTCACGTGGTGGCGCACACCTGGGGCACCGAGACCCTTCTGGAGATCGATGGCCTGCGAGAGGGCGTGAACGTCGACGTGATCCTCGTCGACCTCGAGGGCAACACCATCGCGTCGGGCTCGTTCATCGGGACCGAGGTCACCGTGGAGTGTGCGATGAACGCCGCCATCCTCCGTGAGGAGGTCGCGCAGATTCGGCTCACCTCCGACGACGGTTCGGTCGATGCCGCTGCGGAGCTGCCCCGCGTGAGCTGACCCGTCGACGGGTCAGCTC
>NZ_JAALDX010000541.1:446-1144 GCF_014145095.1 Dietzia sp. SLG310A2-38A2
CATTGCTGGCGGGGGACCGCGGTGTAGACGGCGACCTCGTCGGGGACCCCCTTGGCCTTGGTGAGCCGGAAGCTCCTCTTGCGGCGCGTCGACACCCTGGACTCATCCAGCCCGGGCAGGGTGGTCTCGCTGACCAGGATCTCGCCCGTCCCCGCCTTCTCCGCCAGCCTGGCGGCGATGTTGACGTCCACGCCCAGGTAGTCGCCGCCGATCAGGCGAGGATTCCCGGTGTGGATGCCGGCACGGATCCGGGGCCGCATCCCGGCGACCTCCACGCGGTCGAGCCCGGCGGAGCAGGCCACGACCGCGTCGAAGGCGAGCTGGGGCGACGGGAAGACCGCCATGAGGCCGTCTCCGAGTCGCTTGACCACGTGCCCGCGGTGCGTGCGCACCTCCGGCTCGGTGGCGGAGGCGACCTCTCTGAGCAGCCGTAGAGCGTCCTCGTCCCCGACGCGCATGGCCCAGTTGGAGAAGCCGACGAGGTCGGTGAACACGATGGTCACCTCGCTCCCGCTGCCGCCTCGGCCGGACCGTTGGGTCAGGGCGTGCCATACCTGCAACCCGCCCAGGGACAACTCGCGCGAGGCGGTGGGCTGCTCGTCGAACAGGCGGCCGGCCACGCGGGCGATCGTCCCCGCGCTGTCCCGGCCCGCGGCCGAGAGCGGATCGCCGAATCCGGAGTCACCGGGCAGGGCCCG
>NZ_JAALDX010000058.1 GCF_014145095.1 Dietzia sp. SLG310A2-38A2
TGAAGTTGTGTTCGGCGGTGACCTACTCTCCCACACCCTCACGAGTGCAGTACCATCGGCGCTGGCAGGCTTAGCTTCCGGGTTCGGAATGGGACCGGGCGTTTCCCTGCCGCTATGGCCGCCGTAACTCTGTGAAACAAGGCCCTCACCGCGGATTTTTGGCCCGCGGTATGGGTGTGTTGTTTCAGATACTGCACAGTGGACGCGTAACAATTCTTGGCTTGTTTGTGTGTAAGCCCTCGGCCGATTAGTACCGGTCACCTCCACGCATTGCTGCGCTTCCAGTTCCGGCCTATCAACCCCATGGTCTGTGGGGGGCCTTAACCACGCAAGGTGGTGAGAAACCTCATCTTGGAACAGGCTTCCCGCTTAGATGCTTTCAGCGGTTATCCCTTCCGAACGTAGCTAACCAGCGATGCTCCTGGTGGAACAACTGGCACACCAGAGGTTCGTCCGTCCCGGTCCTCTCGTACTAGGGACAGCTTTCCTCAAGTTTCTTACGCGCGCGGCGGATAGAGACCGAACTGTCTCACGACGTTCTAAACCCAGCTCGCGTGCCGCTTTAATGGGCGAACAGCCCAACCCTTGGGACCTACTCCAGCCCCAGGATGCGACGAGCCGACATCGAGGTGCCAAACCATCCCGTCGATATGGACTCTTGGGGAAGATCAGCCTGTTATCCCCGGGGTACCTTTTATCCGTTGAGCGACACCGCTTCCACTTGCCGGTGCCGGATCACTAGTCCCGACTTTCGTCCCTGCTCGACGTGTCAGTCTCACAGTCAAGCTCCCTTGTGCACTTGCACTCAACACCTGATTGCCATCCAGGCTGAGGGAACCTTTGGGCGCCTCCGTTACTCTTTAGGAGGCAACCGCCCCAGTTAAACTACCCACCAGGCACTGTCCCTAACCCAGATCATGGGCCGAGGTTAGACGTCCAATACGATCAGAGTGGTATTTCAACAACGACTCCACACACACTGGCGTGCATGCTTCACAGTCTCCCACCTATCCTACACAAACCGAATCGAACGCCAATACCAAGCTATAGTAAAGGTCCCGGGGTCTTTTCGTCCTGCCGCGCGTAACGAGCATCTTTACTCGTAGTGCAATTTCGCCGAGTCTGTGGTCGAGACAGCAGAGAAGTCGTTACGCCATTCGTGCAGGTCGGAACTTACCCGACAAGGAATTTCGCTACCTTAGGATGGTTATAGTTACCACCGCCGTTTACTGGGGCTTAAATTCTCAGCTTCGCCTTGCGGCTAACCGGTCCTCTTAACCTTCCAGCACCGGGCAGGCGTCAGTCCGTATACATCGACTTACGTCTTCGCACGGACCTGTGTTTTTAGTAAACAGTCGCTTCTCTCTGGTCTCTGCGACCACACCCAGCTCCCACCGTGAAGATGTTCACCGGGCATGGCCCCCCTTCTCCCGAAGTTACGGGGGTATTTTGCCGAGTTCCTTAACCACAGTTCTCTCGATCGCCTTGGTATTCTCTACCTGATCACCTGTGTCGGTTTGGGGTACGGGCCGTGTATGAACTCACTAGAGGCTTTTCTCGGCAGCATAGGATCACTGAATTCCCCACAACGGGTATGCATCAAGTCTCAGCCTTAATGTGACACGGATTTGCCTATGTCACGGCCTACACTCTTACACCAGTACAACCACTGACTGGCCCAGCTACCTTCCTGCGTCACCCCATCGCTTGGCTACTACCAGATCAGGTCCCGCGCATCGGATCCACGTCATCCCGAAGGATGCTCTAGGACATTCAGGGCGGTTAGTATCACTGATTCACCATGGGCGCGCACACACGGGTACGGGAATATCAACCCGTTGTCCATCGACTACGCCTGTCGGCCTCGCCTTAGGTCCCGACTCACCCTGGGCAGATTAGCTTGACCCAGGAACCCTTGATCATTCGGCGGACGAGTTTCTCACTCGTCATTCGCTACTCATGCCTGCATTCTCACTCGTGTGGCCTCCACGCCTGGATCACTCCGACGCTTCTATGGCCACACGACGCTCCCCTACCCACCCACACACCTGCCCGGAGGAGGTTATTGTGTGAGTGCCGCGGCTTCGGCGGTGTACTTGAGCCCCGCTAAATTGTCGGCGCAGGACCACTTGACCAGTGAGCTATTACGCACTCTTTCAAGGGTGGCTGCTTCTAAGCCAACCTCCTGGCTGTCTCAGCGATCCCACATCCTTTTCCACTTAGTACACGCTTAGGGGCCTTAGCCGGCGATCTGGGCTGTTTCCCTCTCGACTATGAAGCTTATCCCCCACAGTCTCACTGCCGCACTCTCACACCTCGGCATTCGGAGTTTGGCTGACGTCAGTAACCTTGTAGGGCCCATCGGCCATCCAGTAGCTCTACCTCCGAGGTGAAACATGCGACGCTGCACCTAAATGCATTTCGGGGAGAACCAGCTATCACGGAGTTTGATTGGCCTTTCACCCCTACCCACAACTCATCCCCTCAGTTTTCAACCTAAGTGGGTTCGCGCCTCCACGACGTCTTACCGTCGCTTCACACTGGCCATGGGTAGATCACTCCGCTTCGGGTCTAGAGCATGCCACTATAATCGCCCTATTAGGACTCGCTTTCGCTACGGCTTCCCCACACGGGTTAACCTCGCGACATACCACTAACTCGCAGGCTCATTCTTCAAAAGGCACGCCATCAGCCCGAAAGCCTCTGACGGTTTGTAAGCACACGGTTTCAGGTACTATTTCACTCCCCTCCCGGGGTACTTTTCACCATTCCCTCACGGTACTAATCCGCTATCGGTCACCAAGGAGTATTTAGGCTTACCGGGTGGTCCCGGCAGATTCACAGCAGATTTCACGGGCCCGCTGCTACTTGGGAACACAAATCGCCCAGCCACAAAGTTTTCAGGTACGGGACTCTCACCCTCTACGGCCGACCCTTCCAAGTCGTTCCCCTAACCCGCGGACTATCAAGCGCCTGATCCGGCAGAACCAGGACATCATGCCCCACAACACCACACACGCAACCCCTGCCGGGTATCACACGCATGCGGTTTAGCCTCTTCCGCGTTCGCTCGCCGCTACTGACGGAATCACTGTTGTTTTCTCTTCCTGCGGGTACTGAGATGTTTCACTTCCCCGCGTTCCCTCCACACACCCTATGTATTCAGATGTGGGTAACACGCCATCACGCGTGCTGGGTTTCCCCATTCGGACACCCTCGGATCACAGCTCGGTTGGCAGCTCCCCGAGGCTTATCGCAGCCTCCTACGTCCTTCATCGGCTCTTGGTGCCAAGGCATCCACCGTGTGCTCTTACACACTTACATTCACAAACAATTAAAGATGCTCGCGTCCACTGTGCAGTTCTCAAACAACACACACCAACCCCACCCACACCCCAGGCCAACCGGCCACACGAGCATCTCGGGAATCAGTGCCATCAGAAACAGACCCACACCCCCAACCAACAGGAATGCGTTCCGGTGCTGTCTCAGACACCCAACAGTGTGTTTTGTCCGAACCACGCTCCCCCCAGCAACCAGCCCTGAGCCGGCGCCAAAGATCACGGCGAGTTCTACGCAATAGTGTTCCACCCAATGAGCCACAGAGCGCGCCACATTCGGACGCGAACCCTGCGCTAACTCTGACCACACCAACAGGCATGGTGAGTGCTCCTTAGAAAGGAGGTGATCCAGCCGCACCTTCCGGTACGGCTACCTTGTTACGACTTCGTCCCAATCGCCGATCCCACCTTCGACGGCTCCCTCCACAAGGGTTAGGCCACCGGCTTCGGGTGTTACCGACTTTCATGACGTGACGGGCGGTGTGTACAAGGCCCGGGAACGTATTCACCGCAGCAATGCTGATCTGCGATTACTAGCGACTCCGACTTCATGGGGTCGAGTTGCAGACCCCAATCCGAACTGAGACTAGCTTTAAGGGATTCGCTCCACCTCGCGGTCTCGCAGCCCTCTGTACTAGCCATTGTAGCATGTGTGAAGCCCTAGACATAAGGGGCATGATGATTTGACGTCATCCCCACCTTCCTCCGAGTTGACCCCGGCAGTCTCTCACGAGTCCCCACCATTACGTGCTGGCAACATGAGACAGGGGTTGCGCTCGTTGCGGGACTTAACCCAACATCTCACGACACGAGCTGACGACAACCATGCACCACCTGTATACAAGCCACAAGGGAAACGACATCTCTGCCGTCGTCCTGTATATGTCAAGCCTAGGTAAGGTTCTTCGCGTTGCATCGAATTAATCCACATGCTCCGCCGCTTGTGCGGGCCCCCGTCAATTCCTTTGAGTTTTAGCCTTGCGGCCGTACTCCCCAGGCGGGGCGCTTAATGCGTTAGCTACGGCACGGAATCCGTGGAAGGACCCCACACCTAGCGCCCACCGTTTACGGCATGGACTACCAGGGTATCTAATCCTGTTTGCTCCCCATGCTTTCGCTCCTCAGCGTCAGTTACTACCCAGAGACCCGCCTTCGCCACCGGTGTTCCTCCTGATATCTGCGCATTTCACCGCTACACCAGGAATTCCAGTCTCCCCTGTAGTACTCAAGTCTGCCCGTATCGCCTGCACGCCCCCAGTTGAGCTGGAGGATTTCACAGACGACGTGACAAACCGCCTACGAGCTCTTTACGCCCAGTAATTCCGGACAACGCTTGCACCCTACGTATTACCGCGGCTGCTGGCACGTAGTTGGCCGGTGCTTCTTCTGCAGGTACCGTCACTTTCGCTTCGTCCCTACTGAAAGGAGTTTACAATCCGAAGACCGTCATCCCCCACGCGGCGTCGCTGCATCAGGCTTTCGCCCATTGTGCAATATTCCCCACTGCTGCCTCCCGTAGGAGTCTGGGCCGTGTCTCAGTCCCAGTGTGGCCGATCACCCTCTCAGGCCGGCTACCCGTCGTCGCCTTGGTAGGCCATTACCCCACCAACAAGCTGATAGGCCGCGGACTCATCCTGCACCGAAAAACTTTCCAACCCCCACCATGCGGCAGGAGCTCATATCCGGTATTAGACCCGGTTTCCCAGGCTTATCCCGAAGTGCAGGGCAGATTACCCACGTGTTACTCACCCGTTCGCCACTCGTGTACCCCCGAAGGGGCCTTACCGTTCGACTTGCATGTGTTAAGCACGCCGCCAGCGTTCGTCCTGAGCCAGGATCAAACTCTCCATAAAAGCTTCTCAGCACTACAAAAAGCACAATCCAAGCAAAAAACAAACCAACAAACTGGCTGTTTCAAAAAACGCGACCCCCACGACAGGGATGTGAAAGGGTCGCAACCAAACAAAAAATTTGGCACTATCACAAACAAAACACACTGTTGAGTTCTCAAACAACACCACCACACCG
>NZ_JAALDX010000542.1:0-760 GCF_014145095.1 Dietzia sp. SLG310A2-38A2
CCCAGGCGGACCTCGAGACGACGCCCGACGTGACGTGCGGGCACCGAGTAGTAGGACTGGCGCACGCACACTCGCGCTTTGGCATCGACCCGGCACGACAGGACGGCGTCCACATCGAAGACCTCGGCCGGTAGCGGCCGCAGCAGCGGCAGTTCCCGGGCCGCGGCGGCGCCGACGGTCTCGGCCCGGGCGCCGATGCGCCGGGCATCATCGCGGGCATCACCGGCGGCGATTAGCTCATTAAGCTCGGCCAGGGAGTCCACTTTCGGTACCGGGGTCAGGTGTCGGCGCCGGAACCGACCGATCTCGCCCTCGACGCCGCCCTTCTCATGGGCCCCGTCCTTTCCGGGGATGCAGTAGAACGAATCGAACCCGTAATGCGAGCGCAACGCCACGAATCGGGTGTGCTCAAACCGGTCGCGGCCAAGCGCCACCCTGGTCACCGCCGGTTTGAGATTGTCGTAGCGGATCATCCCGACCGGCACCCCGCCAAGCGCGGCGAACGCCCGAACATGCCCGTCGAAGAACGATTCCTGGGCCTGGTTGGCGTAAGCGAAGTGGAACGCCTTGCCCGAATGCGACAGGCGCATGCAGAACATGAACACCTTCATCACCACGCCGGCGATCACGGCGGTGAACTCACCGAAGTCAACCTCGGCCTCCTCGGCTGGCGGGTGGGTCTGCGGCACCATCACCTCGGTCGGGCCACTGATCTCGGCGCGGAGTTTGGCGACCAGGTTGCGCACGCTCGACTCGGCCA
>NZ_JAALDX010000542.1:770-2793 GCF_014145095.1 Dietzia sp. SLG310A2-38A2
TCGCTGCCAGACGCGGCGGGCGGTATGACGCTGCTTGCGAGGCGCCTGCAGGTCCTCGGTCAACCAGTGCCGAATCGTCGCCTCATGCGGGCCCAGCACCGGGGCGGTGCGTTGCGGGCTCTTGCGCGGCGGCGGCACCGCATCGGCCAGCGCCGCGCGCACGGTACGGCGGTGGACCTTGTGCTTGGCGGCCAGCGCCCGGATGGACAGGCCTTCATCCCGGGCATCTCGTCGGATACGTTCGAACTGCTCCACTCTCGATCTCTCCTTCAACCCCTTGCCTCTCGTGAACGTCTTTGGTCGGACGACACGAAACTTAGGGTCTGGTTGATCGAGGGTGGGGCCATTTCAGAACAGCACTACGCCTCCAAGTGGGGCCACTTCAGACTGGCACACTCATCAGCTCGGTAATCGGGCGGCCAGTCTGGATCAGTAGCCGCACCGGCACCTGCGACCCGGTCGCCAGCCGCACCCGCAGTGAGAACCCCAGGTCCTCGGATGCAGACAGAAATCGATCGATCTCCGGCTGCAGCCAGCTGGACTGGATTTCTCTCCAGATCGAGGACAGCTTGCGTTCGAGCAGATAGTCAAAGCCGGGACGAAGGCCCTGGTGAACCATCAGGTACGTGATCAGCGGGCGGGTCTGACTTCCCGCGGCGAGCCGGTCGGCAAGTGGCTGCTGGGCCCAGGCCTCGGGGTCGGGCCAGGTGCGCAAGAACTTCCGTGCGGCGCGCTCGTAGACCGCGTTTCCCCGGCCCGTAGCGGCGAGGCGATCGAGGTAGGCCTGCAACAGGTCCTCGGCCACCAACCCCGAACCGGTGACGGCGGCGTCACCGGGCCTGGTTGCGAAGGCGTGCACGTGCGGCATCGAACTCCCCTTTCACGTGGACCGGAGCCAGATGAACGTAGCGGGCAGTGGTATCGACGTGGGCGTGCCCGAGCAGGGCCTGCATCACCGCCAGGTCGACGCCGGCCTCGGCCAACACGGTGCCGAAGGTGTGCCGCAACGCATGTGGATGTCCACCGGTGACTCCGGAGATCTCCCGGTGGTACCGGAAGATCGTGCGCAGGCCCGCCGGAGTCAGCCCCTGCCCGCGGGTGGCGCCCTTAGCCACCAGAAACAGCCGATCCGAATCGGATTCGGGACGTTCTGCCAGCAGATACACATCAATCACTGCCCCGACGTCGGGATCCAGGGGCACGCGACGCTGCTTGGCGCCCTTGCCGGTGACGGTGATCCACCGCCCTCCAATGTCGACGTCGGTGACGTTCAGCCCCAGCACTTCGCAAGACCGCAGGCCGCACCACAGCATCAGTCCCGCGATCGCCCGGTCTCGCCACGTCCGCAGACTCGCGACCAGGGCCGCCGCATCCGGCGCAGACAACGCCACCGGCAGCGTTCTCGCCTCCCGCAGTCGCAACGCCGAGCGGGGCTGTCGACGTCTCCTGGTGTGGGCGAGCATCCCAGACCTCTCCCCAGCGACCAGCCACCGCGCCTCGCGACCTCGCGGGACGGGATTGATGGCGTTCGGATCCCTGAGCCCAGTGAAGGAGTACAGGCCCGAGATCGCCGCCAGGCGCCGATTGATCGTCGTGGCCGCGTACCGGTCCACTCGCTGGCCAGTCATCGTCACCACGTTCGTCCCCACCCGGCCCGGGACCGTCGCCTCCCGGCAGACCCTGAGATAGTCGAGCAGGTCATTGGTTATCACCGACGCGAGGTCGAGGTCCTGATCGAGCAACCACCGGCAAAAGGCCAGCAGGTCATACCCATACGCTCGAACCGTCGCCGGCGAGTAGTTCCGATCCAGCAGATAGAGCAGATACTCATTCACGAGCTGGAACCGGGAGGCCTCCGACCCAGCCAGCACCCAACCGTGGTCATCTCGTTCAATCCGAAGGCCGAGTCTGCTGTTCATGGAAACAGGTGTAGCACTTGTGACTCACATCACAGATGATTAGCTACTTCGTGGCGTGTCGCTGACCAGCAATGATTATCGAATTAGCCGGTTAAGAGGGAGTC
>NZ_JAALDX010000542.1:2803-2913 GCF_014145095.1 Dietzia sp. SLG310A2-38A2
CGGCGCCGTCGCCCAACGCTTTGCGGGCGGCGGTCCAGAATCGCTGGTGGTTGGCGGTGAACGCCCCCGACGCTTTAGCGCTGGCCAGGGCGGTCGACCCGGCCAGGGCG
>NZ_JAALDX010000542.1:3280-3633 GCF_014145095.1 Dietzia sp. SLG310A2-38A2
CCCGATACGCCGGGCATCATCGCGGGCATCGGCGGCGGCGATCAGCTCATTGAGCTCGGCCAGGGAGTCCACTTTCGGGACCGGGGTCAGGTGCCGGCGCCGGAACCGGCCGATCTCGCCCTCGACGCCGCCTTTCTCGTGGGCGCCGTCCTTGCCAGGGATGCAGTAGAACGAATCGAATCCGTAGTGCGAGCGCAACGCCACGAAGCGGGGGTGCTCGAACCGGTCCCGACCGAGCGCGACCCTGGTCACGGCGGGTTTGAGGTTGTCGTAGCGGATCATCCCCACCGGTACCCCGCCGAAGGCGGCGAACGCTCGGACGTGGCCGTCGAAGAACGATTCCTGGGCCTGGT
>NZ_JAALDX010000542.1:3643-4163 GCF_014145095.1 Dietzia sp. SLG310A2-38A2
CGGCGCCCGCACAGCGTCCGAATCCGGGGAGGTCGTGTACACCTTCTTGGCCCGGACCACCCCGGATAGACCCAGCGTGCGCATCGCACGGTCCACCGCGCCCGGACTCGCTGTGGCCAGCCCGGCCCGGCGCACCTCGGCGAGCATTTTGCGCCGCCCGTACAGCCCGGCTGGCTGCATCTTCCTACGCCCCTGCGCATCGGGCTTCCACACCAGCTGCCGCACGACGTCCTCCACCTCGGCGTCGCTAACGACCCTGGCCGCTACCGCACGCCGGGGTGAGGTCCACATCCGATAGGTGCGTGCGGCGATCTGCAGACCCGCCTTGCGCAGACCTCGGCAGATCGACTCGACCGCATGCCCTTCCGACCGGAGTTGGTCGACGAACTCGCAGATCACCGGTTGCGGGGGTCGAGCTCCCCCGCGAAGAAAATCGAGGCCCGGCGCATGATCTCCAGGTCCTCGGTCAGACGCCGGTTCTCGGCCTTGAGACGCTTGATCTCCGCGCTCTCCTCGGTGC
>NZ_JAALDX010000542.1:4447-17419 GCF_014145095.1 Dietzia sp. SLG310A2-38A2
GCTACCACGAACCCGGCGGTGGCCAGGGCCGCGACGACGAATCCGGTGACGATGAGGGGATCGCTCCAGCCCAGGGTCGGCCCCTCGATGAGTGCTGCAACTAATGTGCCCACGGCGAGTGCGGAGAGAGCCGCCCCGAGAACATCGAAGCGCTCTCTGGCAGTGGACCGCGATTCCGGGATCGCGGGGGACACCACGCACAGCATGAGTCCGGCCGCGGCGGAGACGATGAACGTTGACTTCCACGACCAGGTAGTGAGCAGGACTCCGGAGAGCAGGATGCCGAGCATCGCTCCGGAACCCGCTACTCCGGCCCACAATCCCACCGCGCGACCCCGCTTGTCCTCGGGGAAGGTGACGACAAATTTCTCGGCGTGATCGATCACGGCAAAGGGAAGAGGTTGGGTGTTCGTCTCGCTGAGATCCGCCAGCATTGCGGTTGCCCATGTTCAGTGTTGGCCGATCCAGTGGTCGATCTCGAGTGCCACCCCGACGTCGAGAGAATTGGCGGCATAGCGCTGGGGGAGTAGCTGCTCGGCGCGCTTCAGCCGGCTGAGCACGGTGTTCCGGTGGGCGAACACCGCCTGCGCGGTGCGGGCGACGCTGTGCCCCTCGCGGACGTAGGTGCGCACCGTGTCCAGGAGGTCACGATCGGCCGACAGTAGTTGGCCGAGGACCCGGGAGACGTAGGCGTGCGCCGCCTGTTCGTTCTGGGTGGCGATGTGGACCAGCGCGATGTCGTCGAACGTGGCGAACTGGCGCCCGGCAGATCGAAGTAGGAGCCGCTGCGCGCTGACCGCCTCGAAGTGGCTGCTGCGGAAGCCGTCGACACCGATACCCGGCCCGCCCACGGCCAGGCCCATGGTCCGGTCGGTGGTGGCCTCCGCGAGGATGCGGGGGTCGATGGGCTTGGCCGAGCCGATCCAGAGCCACAGCGAGGACGCGCTGGCCGGCACCGCCAGCATTCTCGGGGCGTCAGCGCGAGTACGCAGTGTGTTGGCAGCGCGCCGTAGCGCGGCCTGGTCCGGGGTGCTCGCATCGGTCCACAGGACGCCTGCGAGGTGGGCCCCCCGGAGCTTGTAGCCCAATCCGCGCTCGGCGGCGTCGATGTCCGGCGGGTCCTCGTCGAGGACCTTGGTGGCCATCGCGAGTCGCTGGGTATGGGTCTGCCATTGCAGGTCCTGCCGTTCTTGCCTGATCAGGGCGCCGAGCTGGCTGAGCGTGGCCTCGATCCACGAACTGAGGGACTCGAAGGCCAGGTCGAGCGCGGCCGACAGTGTCTGGGCATCCGCCCCCGTCTCGAAGCTGCGCTGCATCCACAACCGCCAGGCCTCGTCTTTGGCCACGTGGTACGCCGACGCGAGCGAGCCTTCCGAATCGCGACGGATCACCTCGCGTGCGATGCCGACGACGGGGCCCGCGAGCGAGGGGGTGACCTGCTGGTGCGGGTCGTCGGCCATCAGCGACGCCCAGTGCCGCACGTTGAGGCGCGTCGACTCGCAGACCTCACGGGCCATCACGGGGTTGGCGCGGAGCTCCGCACCGACGCCCCACAGTGCCGCGTCCTCCACCAGGGAGATCGCCTCCTCGTCGTGCATAAGCCACTGCGCCACCACGCGCACTAGCGCCGCGGGATCGTCACTCGTCATCCCTCGACTCTAGACCGGGTGGGCATAGTGCACAGATCCCGCGATATTGCAGGGCGAAACAACCTTGAGATGTGCCCTGTATCACAGAAGTATGGGGGGCATACAACCAAAGGCTGTACAACCATCAGAGGAGTTGCTGTGGAGTTCATCCCAGAGTCGAGCGCGGAGACCGTGGAACCGGACGTCGATGTTCTTGTGATCGGTGCCGGGCCCACCGGGCTCGGGTTCGCGTCCCGCCTCAAGGCCGAGGTCCCAGGTAAGTCGATGATGATCGTTGACGCCCACGAGGACGTCGGGGGCACGTGGCACCTTTTTCGCTACCCGGGCATCCGTTCCGACTCGGACCTAATCACCTACGGCTACCAGTACAAGCCGTGGATGAAGGAGAAGGCGATCGCACCCGGAGCCGAGATCAAGGACTACCTCCGCGAGACCGTGGAGGAGTTCGGCCTCGCCGGGCATCTCCGACTGGGCACCAGGGTCGAGGGCCTGGACTGGTCGTCGACCGACACCGTATGGGAGGCCACGCTGCGCGACGTCCTGACCGGCCGCGTCGAGCTCGTGCGCGCCCGCTTCGTGGTCTCCGGGAGCGGCTACTTCGACCACGAGGAAGGGCACCGACCGCGGTGGGAGGGCGAGCAGTCCTTTGCCGGCACCCTGCTCCACGCCCAGGCCTGGACCGAGGACATGGAAGTCGAGGGTCGGAAGGTCGTGGTGATCGGTAGTGGTGCCACCGCGGTTACGATGCTGCCCGCGCTCGCTGAGCGGGGCGCGACCGTGACCATGCTCCAGCGTTCACCCAGCTACGTGGTCCCGCTTCCGTCCAAGGATATCGTCTTTGATGTCCTCAAGCGGTTCGTCTCAAAGGACAAGGCCTTCGCGGCGACTCGACGGGTCAACATCGAGCGACTCCGCACCCTCGTCCGGCTCAGCAAGCGGTACCCCAACGTGATCCGCGCGGGGCTCCGGCAGGTCAACAAAGCATTCCTGCCGGCGGGTTTCGACGTGGACACCCACCTCAACCCAGTCTACAACCCGTGGGATGAGCGGATGTGCATCGTCCCCGACGGCGATTTCTACCGGGCCATCCGCGCTGGGAACGCGACCATCGCGACGGACACGATCAAGACGTTCACCCCCGAGGGGATCGAACTGGATTCCGGCCAGTTCCTGGCGGCGGACATCGTGGTCGCGGCGACAGGACTCAAGGTGCTGCCGTTCGGTGGGATCGCCGTGGCCATCGACGGAAAGGCGATCGACTGGGCCGACTCGGTGGCATACAAAGCCCTCATGATCAGCGGCCTGCCCAACTTCCTTTTCGGCTTCGGCTACACCAACAACTCGTGGACGCTCAAGATCGACCTGGCCAGCGATTTCCTCGCGCGGTTGCTCAGGCTCATGGATGAACGAGGCGCCGACACCGTCGTACCCCATACTCCGGCTGATGATGCCGATCGCAGCGACATGATCCTCGATCTGTCGTCCGGTTACATTCGACGCGCCATGGACGTCTTCCCCCGTCAGGTGCAAGACAGCCCGTGGAGCTTCCAGAGTGACTACGCGTTCGACCGCGACAGGCTCGGTGCTGAGATCGACGACGGGACACTCGAATTCCGCTCAAGCGATGACCGCTCGCAGCAGCTCAAGACGGAGGCGGCGGCATGACCCGAAACAACATCACCTTCCTCAGCGCGGGCACCACGTGCGCGGCATGGCACTACCGGGGCGAGTCGGACGCGTTCGACTCTGCCGCCGGGCGACCGTGCGTCGTCATGGCCCACGGCTTCAGCGGCACCCGGGACGCGGGCCTCGAAGGGTACGCCGAAGCCTTCGCCCGGGCCGGACTCGACGTGCTTCTGTTTGACTACCGAGGATTCGGTGGCTCCGATGGACCCATGCGCCAGCACATCGATGTGAAGGGCCAGCGTGCGGATTACCAGGCCGCCGTGGCCGCCGCGCGCCGCCTGCACGGTGTGGACCCGGACGCGATCGTCCTGTGGGGGACCTCGTACTCCGGTGGCCACGTGCTCCACACCGCAGCCCGCGATCAGCGCATCGCCGCGGTGATCTCGCTGACGCCCGCCGTTGACGGGCTGCCCGTGCTGGGGATGATCCTGAAGAACGAGGGGCCGGGCAAACTCCTCGCTCTCACCGCGGCGGGAGTGCGCGACAGGTTCGGCCGGAAGCCGGAGACGTTGCAGGCGGTCGGGCCGAAGGGGTCCGCGGCAGTGATCGCCCAGGACGGTGCCCTCGAGGCCTTCGAGTCCGCGGCGGGCCCGCTGTGGAAGAACGAGGTCCGCGCACGCTGCACCCTCGATGTCGCCTTCAATCGCCCAGTCACGAGCATCCGCAAGATTTCAGCGCCCCTGCTCGTCCAGGTCGGCACCGAGGACCAGATCGTTTCCAGCCCGGCGGCGAAGCGAGCGGCCGCCCAAGCCACCGCACCCACCGAGTTCCGCGACTACCCAGTCGGCCACTTCGACGTCTACGACGACCCGTGGCAGACGACGCTCGCGACAGACCAGATCACCTTCCTACAGCGGACCCTCACAGGGGCGATGACCCACGACTGACAGGACTCGCCCGCCCCCGAATCACCGCCCGCGGGCGGGCGCCGTCGAACTCTCGGCCAAATCCCATCGGCATCTCTTAACGCGGAACAAAGCGCGGATATCGGGGCGGAGGCGGTGAATTCCGGCCAGATCCTATTCCTGGACCGTGCGAGAGTGTCGCGGATAACGCGAATCGCGACGAGGGGTCGCAGGTAGCAGCGTTGCCCACCATTTCGTCATCGGCCAGCGGCCAGGGTCCAACAAGCGGCGAAGCGCCGATCTGCTCCCAAATACGCGCAGGTCACGCAGGGTGCTAGCCAAGCCAAGCAGCGAACAGTTCGGGGGGTCGAGTTCGCGGAATTTACAACTCTACATGGCCTACTCGTCATAAGGTCTGGATGTCGGCGGGTGGCCTGCTTCAGGCGCTGCTATTGAATGCAGTGCGGGCGGCGGCTACGATGTCGCGGATCGCGCCAGCGGCATGGTTGAGGTTCAGCGGCGGTGCCCATCGGGCTATAACCGTCGGTTCAACCGCAGAAGGCTCGGGGTGCTCGCACCAGGTCAGGTGAAGGTGGATGTGCATCCAGTCTGTGATCCTGGCCTCGTCCTGGGCGATCAGTACGACGCGGTCGGTGTGCTCAGTGCGGTAGCCGTGCTCGGCGAGTAGCAGGCCGGCGAGGGTGCGGCGCAGTGTCGAGCTTCCGCTACGCCGCAGGTGGTTCCTGATGATCCGGCGTCGCAAGTTCGAGGCGATCCCGATGTAGAGCAACCGCAGGTCCTCGTGGCGCGGATGGGCGGGGCCGGGCAGGTGCGGCAGTATCTCTGGGGCCGCCCACCACGCATATAACCCGGATACCGCGGGTAGCGCGGTCAGGTCTCCAAGCGGGTGGGTGGTGGAACTCAGTGCCGCAATCGTGGCCGCCGGGCCAAGGGCCTCAGGGGCGGTCATGCCAGTACGCCTGATAATCCGTCGGTGGCGTCGAGGTAGCCGACATCGCGCAAAGCCGCCTCGAGAACCCGGACATACGGAAGACGCAGTTCGGTAGCCATGCCGTCGAGAGTCGTTCGGGCCGGCAGGCCGCGCAGTCCGCGGGTGCGCCACAAGAACAGATTCTGTCGAGTGATCCCGATTCGGCGGGCCAGCTCGGCCTCACTGACGCCGTAGGCGCGCTTGTGGGCGTCGATGAGTTCGACCAGGCGAGGGATCTCCATATCCAGAGTGTCCGGGTGGGCCACAGTCCTCGTCAAGTGCTAATTAGCGCTTCCGACAAGCGGTACTGGTCAGGTGCCGGGTTCTGTGGTGTCGGGTTCCTGGCGGAGTTCGGGGTAGGCGCTCCAGTTGGTACCGCTGATGAATGCGTGTCGCTCGGTTGTCTGAGCTCTGTATCCGAATTGGGTTGCCGCGATCGCTGGAGGAATGGCGCGGACCAGTTCGCGCATCGCGCTGTTGCGTGCGCCTTGGAGGTCGATTCCGTTGGCGCGGAGCTTTCCCATCAGGGTCTGCGGGTTGATGTGATGGCCTGCAGTGACTCCGGGAAATAGCCATTGGGATGTCTGGTTGGCGGCGGTGTTCATGTTGGGCCGCTGTGCGATGAGCTCAGTCACGGGGTCGGCGAGAGGAGGTGGGAGTTCTACCTCGGCGTCGGCGAATCGGATCCACAGGCTGCCGCTGTCGTCGGTCCGCAGTGCGTCCAGTTTGATGGCGGCGATGCGCGAAACTGGTTGCGCGCAGATCAGCAGCAGGACGGTGGCGGCTTTAACCCACACCGGGGTGTCACGGTGTCCCAGGATCGTCGTCAATCGGGCGTAGCGCTCATCGTCGCTGGTCATGGGGTGGGTTCGAGCACGTCGGTAGGGGAACTCCAGGTGGGCGGTTATGTGTTGATGCGTGATGCACCATCTGACGAACATTCTGGCGATGCTGCGGGTGGTCGGCCCGGTGGCGAGCCAGGCGTCGATGTCGGATTGTGTCGCTTGCGCCAGTGGCGTGTTACGGGTGTAGAGCCAGTTGGTGAAGTCGATCGCGGCGGTGATCTCCTGCTTGGCGTTGGCGATCGGCCCGTTCTCCAGGGGTTGGCGCTGGGAGCGGGCGCGGAGTTTGCGCAGGTGATGCCAGGTGGCGAATCCGGTGATGACCTGCTGCGATTGGTGAATTGGTGTGGAGGCGAGCTTCTTTTTGAGCCAGCTGGTGAAGCGGTCGAGGTTGCGGTCGTAGGGTGCGAGGATTCCGCAGCTGATGAACAGGTCCCGGAGATGGCGTGCGGTGCGTTCGGCGGGGTAGTGGGCGAAGGTGTCGTGACTGATGGTCAAGCGGTGTTGCGCGAACCCGTCCAGGAGCTGGCGAACGTCGGGGTTGCGTAGCCAGATGAGTGCACTTCGCGGGTGGTCTTGGCTGGTCAGCGCATCGAGTAGGGGCTGCAGCTCGGTGGAAATGTGGCCGGTGTCGGCGGTGGTGAGCAGGGCGGTCAGGTCGTCGGTGAGGCAGCATCGGGCGCAGAGTCCTCGGCGGTGGGGTTCGTCTTGGTCGCCGCAGCGGGTGCAGGTCAGCCGGGGGTCGTCGATTCCGGCGCAGTCGGTGCAGATGGCCTGGGTGTCGTCCAGGCCGGGTAGGAGCCGGTCTGGGCGCTGGCAGCTGGGGCAGGTCCCGCGTCGGCGGGTGGCCTGTTGGTAGCAGCGGCGGCAGACGAAGCCCTCGGGCCAGCGCACGCCGCGATGCTGCCGCTCGTCGTGGCACCGTGTGCAGTGGTACTTCGATGTGTCAGCCATGTGCTCGCCGCCGCGGATTGTCTAGTCCGGTGGGCCGGGTCGGTGAATATGAGCCCGCTTCGGCCGCAGCGGACCATCAGCTGCGGGGGAGACGTCCGTGGCCGTGGCGGTGCGTCGTGAGGGGGCGGTGTCGACGCGGAAGCCGCAGAGGTCCTCGACGGTGCAGTCCAGGACGTGGCACAGGGCGCCGAGCAGGGTCAGGGGCAGCCGGTCCGGGGTGCGTCCGAGGAGTCGGTAGAGCTGGGAGGCGGAGAGTTCGATGCCGACCTCGTGCAGCGGGGTGATCAGGTCGGACAGGTTGTGCATGTCTCGGTCGGTCATGATTTGGCGTAGTCGCCACTGGTAGGTGATCCGGTGCTTCATGTCCTGTTGGTCCTTTCGGGCAGGTGGCCGGCTGCGGCGCGGAGCGCGGCGGCCACGACGCGGCTGCGGTAGTCGGGGGAGACGAAGGTGTAGAGCGAGGTGGTCGAGGCGTACTCGTGTCCGACCTGCTCTTGGATGAAGCGGGTGTCGTAGCCGCACTCGACCAGCAGCGTGACGTAGCTGCGGCGCAGGGAGTGAAAGTCCAGTCCGGGGTCGGTCAGGCCGGCTGTGTCACAGAGGTCAGAGAAGCTGTGGGGCAGTGCCCCGTTCGAGATCCGATCGGATCGCTCGGTCGGAAACAATGCTGTCCCGGTGGCCTGGTCAAAGCCTGGGCGTCCCTGGTCGATCCACTGCTCGAGGCAGTCGATCACCCATGCGGTCTCCGGGACGGTCAGGACGCCGCGCCGTTTGGTGGGGGATCCTTTGCTGGGCTTGCCGTAGCGGACGTAGCAGACCCCGAAGCGGCCGAACTGCCGTGCACGCGGGTTTGGTCCGAAGTCGGTCAGGTCCAGCATGCGCACTTCGTTGCGCCGTAGGCCCCAGGCGTAGGCGACCTTGGTGATCGTCGCGGTGCGCAGCGCCACCATCGCCCCTTTCGCGCCGACCTGAAAGCGGTGGGTGACCTGCGCGTCTGCGGTATCGCACAGGTCCTGCAGCTCGTCGGTGCTGTACGCGCGTTTGCGCGGGTCGCCGGGGCTCTCGTGTGCGTGGCGGGCCGAGTTGGCCTCGGTGATGATCTGTACGGGATGGGTGGCGAACCGGTCCTGGCATTGCTGGGCCCACTCGTAGGCCGGGTCGAGCAGGTAGTCCATGAAGTGCCGCAGCGCACCCTGGTAACTCAGGATCGTGCTGTGTGCGAGGCCGTGGATCCCGCGCAGTTCGGTGATCCAGTCATCGGCCATCGCGGGCGTCCAGGCCCACGGTCCCTCGACCTCACAGAAGTCCTGGAACCGCCGGATCGTTGCTACCTGCGCCGAGATCGTGCCGGCAGAGAGGTTCCGTGCCATTTGTTGGTGGGACCATCCGGTGACCATCGCCTCGAACACTGCGGTTTCCGGCCGCAGGACAGCGATACCGTCGGCCAGCTGCAGCCGCGCCGATCCCGGAGGCAGATCCTGCTTCGACATCTCGCACCGTCCAATAATGGTTCGCGATATGTGCGAAATTATCGCACTTGATGCGAAACTCGGCAAGAGGTCGCTGGTGGCAGGGTTGCCCGACGCTTCGCTATGGCCCAGCGGCCAAGGCGCACCAAGGGCTCAAGCGACAGCCTGGCACCTGAGGGTGTGCAGGTCACGTGGGCTGTTGGGCAATGTGGGCGAGGGGCGGTTCGGTGGAGGTGTCGAGTTCGCAGGATCTACAACTCAGCAGCGTTCACTTTACATAACGTAAGCTATCGGCTGTCAAGTTTTGCGCGGTGGGGGTCGTTTTTTGAAGCCGCCACCACTTCGATCCTCGGCAATTGGGCTCCCTTGTCGGCGCGCTTTCACATTCGGAAGTCGACCCTATCCGCAGCGCCGACGTTTACTTAGCCATATCACCCCAGTCGGAGAACCCCGACGGGTCGTGCCGGCCCATGTTGGCGTGCTCGAACAGGCCCCGGCCCACATCGCCGTTGCAGGTGGCTCGCGCCACGTGGTCCACGACGTTGAACGGCAGCATGCCCACCACGTCAGGGGAGGTCATGTCGTAGGTGACGGACTCGCTCCACTCGCGGCCCATCCAGCGTCCGTGTGACCACGCCGGGTCGCCCACGTAACCCGCGCCCATGCTCAGCGGGACACCTCCCAGCGTCTCGACCTCCAGCAACAACGGTTCACCGCGCGGGGTCGTCAGGTGCAGCCGGGCGCACTCCGGATGACGGGTGCCGCTGCGGTAGTCGACCTCCAGCCGCGGCCAACCCAGCTGCTCGATCCGTCCGTCGGCGAACACCCGGCTCGCGTGGTTCAGCGTGCGGTGCCCGTCGGGGCTCTCCTGGAGAATCACGACCATCGCGTAGTCGTCGAAACGCAGTGGGATGTACGTCCACCAGAACCCCTCGCGCGGCTCGGCCGCCCACCGGCCCGGGGGGTCGGACTCACCACTCGGGCGGATCCCCCACGAGCGGTCGCGGGTGCCCAGCCACGCGTCGGGGTCGACGGAGAAGTCACGGCCGTCGACGGAGAGCGTTCCCGACCGGCTGCCCACCTGTGCGAAGCGGCTCGCGTCCAGCATCGCGCGCGTGCCCTCCAACAGGACGTGCCGGTCCTCGAGCACAGCGTCGAACGAACCCTCCCACGCCATGTCCATCGACAGATCCGGGTGCTCGCAGACCAGGCGCAACGACCGCAGCGGGTCGATCACCTCGATCCGGTACCCGCCCACGGTCGTCTCCAGCGACCGCGACTCGAGTGCATCCGAGAACCGCACCGACCGCTGCGTATCGCCGTGGCGCACCGTCGCGAACGCGTCCACCACGCCGAGGTTGGGATACACCCCGAACCAGGTCACCAGGAACACCTCGCCGGTGCGGTCATGCGCGTTGAAGTAGTAGCGGTCGTAGAAGTTCCGATCGCTCGTGCCCGCCTGCGCCACCGGCATCGACGTCTGGTGGACGGGGAACTCGTCGAGCGGGGTGGGTTTCACGTGGATCCTTGGGAGTAGACGGCCGCTGGCGGGGCGGGGGAGAGGCTGGTGGGTGCGGAGGGCCGGTGGGCGCGATCAGTCGGCGATGAGCTGCGCCAACTTGGTGTGGTGGAGGACGTACTCGTCCGGGTGGGCGGGGGTCTCCACCTCACCGAAGTGGATACGACGACGAGTGATCCGCGACAGGATCACGGCCTGCCGCAGCCCGGCGTACACGTAGTAGAACGGCAGATCCCGGACCGTGGATCCGGTGAGTTGCTCGTACTGCTTGACGACCTCGCTGTGCTCGAACAGGTCCGGAATCCCGGGGAAGTCAAAAGCCACGGCGAGTTCCTGGAACACGTCGTGGAAGTACAGGAACCACCCCAGATCCACCTCGGGCGGCGCGATGGTCGCCATCTCCCAGTCCAGGACGGCGGTCGGTCGCGTTCCCTCGTAGAGAATGTTGCCGATCCGCGCGTCGCCCCAGCTCAGGGCATCCGGGCTGGTCTCGGCGGGCCAGTGCGCCTCGATCCAGTCAAATGCCCGCTCGATCAGCGGGATCCGCAGCCCGTCCTCACGGATGGTCCACTCGTAGTAGGCCCGCTGCTCGTCCACGTGGGCGCGCAGTGCGCTTGCTCCGCCAGAACCGTCGGCGGGGGCGAGCGAGGGCACCAGCTCGGCTGGCCCCTCAATGCCGTGAATCGCCGCCAACACCGCCAGGGACTCCCGCTGCACCACCCGCCGCTGCTCGGGGCCCATCTCCAGGAGCCAGCCGTCGAAGACGTACGGGGGGTTGTCGACTGGCGCCCGCCCGGTGGCCCGGTCCATCACTAGGAACGGCGTGCCGAGAACGGCCGGGTCCTGCTCCAGCCAGCGAACACGGGGGACCGGTAAGTCGGTGTTCTCGCGGACCACCCGCATCACGTCGAACTGCCTCTGCAGGTCGTAGACGGGGAACACCGGAAACGCGTCGTCCTGGGGGCACATACGGGCCACCAACTGGGCGGACTGGCGCTCGGTAGAACCGGCCGGGGTCCAGGCGGCGTCGAAGAGCACCGAGATGTTGGACATCCCCGAGCTCTCCGGCCGGCTCACCGCAGAGACCTCGACCCCGGCGCCGGAGTCGACCTCATCCCGACCGGCCAACCAGAGGGTCAGTCGCTCCCGGAACTCATCGAGGTCGGCCTCGCCCGAGGTGATTCGTTGGTTGAGCGGTTCATCTGAACGCGTCGGTGTGGAAATGGACTCGGTGGACGTCGACTGCGTCGCGTGGTTGGTCATGTGGTCGGGACCCTTCGTGCGGACCTGCCGCGCGGGCGATACCCGCACTCGGCCCAGTGTGACCCACGGCACATGGGGAGTTGCTCGAAATGCGCAACCCCGGGGCCGTTCCCGGCGAAGGGGAGGCGCGCGTCCTCGTCGTCATACTCAGGCGTAGAGACGGACCGCCCCACTCGCCATCACGGGGGTGGGGCGGGGCGAGCAGGCGGGTCGGTGATCCGTCACCGATCTCCTCGCGTCGGTAGCCTCGGAACGCGGGTCGTGCCGGCTCGAACTCTCAGAAGTGAACGCAGAAAAAGGTGTGCAGTTGTCGATCCCCTTGAGCATCCTCGACCTGGTCTCCATCTCCGACGGCTCGACCGCCCGGGAGGGCATCGCCGCCTCGATGGAGTCCGCGCGCCTCGCCGACCGGCTCGGGTACCACCGGCTCTGGTTTGCCGAGCACCACAACACCCCCAACCTCGCGTCCAGCGCCACGGCGCTGCTCATCTCGCAGGCGGCCTCGGTGACGGAGAAGATCCGCGTGGGCTCCGGCGGCGTGATGCTGCCCAACCACGCGCCGCTCATGGTGGCCGAGCAGTACGGCACGCTCGCCAACCTCCACGGTGACCGCATCGACCTGGGTCTGGGCCGCGCTCCTGGTACCGACGGCATGACCGCGCAGGCGCTGAGCCGGTCATCGGCCGAGCCGCAGGCCTTCGCCCAGCACATCTACGACCTGCAGGCGTGGTTCGGCGAGACCGGCACCGCGCACAGCACCCCGATCCTGTCGTCGGTCTCGCAGGGCATGGAGGTGCCGATCTGGGTGCTCGGGTCCACCGTCAACGGCGCCTCGATCGCCGGACAGCTGGGGCTGCCGTTCTCGCTGGCCTCGCATTTCGCGCCCGACCAGATCGACGACGCCATCCGCGTCTACCGGGAGTCCTTCAGCACCGAGGCGCCCACCGCGCGCATCGACAAGCCGCAGGTGATGGCCGGGATCAACGTGATCGTCGCCGACACCGACGCCGAAGCGCAGCGACAGTTCACCACCCTCCAGCAGATGTTCCTCGACCTGCGGGCGGGGCGACGCCGCAAGATCCAGCCGCCCGTCGACCCGGAGCAGTTCGCCGGCAGCTCGCCCGGGATGCTCGAGATCAGCGCGGTGGGATCGCCGGAGACCGTCAAGGCGCAGTTGAACGAGTTCGTCGAGCGCACGGGCGCCGACGAGCTGATCACCGTGACCTACGCGTTCGACCCGGCGGTGCGGAACCGGTCCCTGGAGTTGCTGGCCGACCTCTGGTACTGAATACAGCGGACACCGGATCATTCGGTAGCGAGGTGGAGGCTGGCATGGATGCCTGGGAGGCGATACACCGGGCCCGTCGAGAGCTGGCGCAGAATTTGGCGGGGTTCGATGAGGCGCAGTGGCGTCACCCGACCCTGTGCGGGCAGTGGGACGTCGAGCACGTCGTCGCGCACCTCACCGCCGCGGCGTCGGTCGGGCAGTGGGCATGGATGCGCAGCATCGTCCTGGCCGGGTTCCGGCCGGCCGTACACAACGAACGACGACTGCGCGACCACCTGGGCGCCACGCCGAAGGACACGCTCGACCGCTTCAGAGCCGTGATCGACTCGACCGTCGCACCAACCAAGGACCTGCCCGCCTACCTGGGGGAGGTCATCGTGCACGGCGAGGACATCCGCCACCCCCTGGGACTACCGAGTTCGAGTGACACGGAGGCGCTGACGGAGGTCGCGGAGTTCTACGCGAG
>NZ_JAALDX010000542.1:17488-23695 GCF_014145095.1 Dietzia sp. SLG310A2-38A2
GACGACCGCCGCCGGACTGGCCCTGCGCGCCACCGACGGACCGTTCCGAGCCGGGGCAGGCCCGGAGGTGGCCGGCCCGACGCTCGCGCTCGTCATGGCGATGGCCGGCCGGCGCAGCCACCTCGACCAGCTCGCCGGCGACGGCGTGCCCCGGCTCGCGGAGCGGTTGGACTAACCGCAGGTGACGGCCGGCATCACCGTGTTCGTCGCCGACACCGACACCGAAACCGACAGCGCCCGCACTATGAGCGGGAACCCCGCTGCACCCCGTCGTCGCTAGTCGTGCTTCCGTATCTCTGAGTCGAGTGCGCTCATCAGCTGCGAGACGCGTGACCTGCCACTCGGTGCCTCCGGATATCGACGAAGTATCTCAGGAAGAGGCGGAGCCGCCCGATCGGCGAGATCGCGAACCCTGTCACTATCTGAAGTGCCGGTCTTCAGCTCGGTCACTCGCACGGCGCACGCGGCTGCGCGGAGTATGTGCCCGACCTGCGATGCTCTCGCGATCGGGTGAAGGTAGGCAGCCGCCGCGGCGTCTCCGCAGGCGAGCGCCGCCAGTTGCGCGGTCTCGTCGGAGACCTCCTTGGCTGCGCGGTGGGATGCGAAGGCGGCCGTTCGTTGCAGGTTCGACCGCCGAGCGCCGTTGGCGAACGCGCGCGCCGCGTCGATCGCGTCGCGCGGTCGTGAGTCATCGGGGGCGACGGCGTCGAACTCAGGGAGTAGTTCCTGAGCGCAGTCGGCGGCGAACCGGACGACCGTTCGTAGCTCGTCCATCGTCAGATCAAAGTCTCCTGCTCCCATGTCCCTATTCTCCCGTGCTCCGGGCGAAACTGAGCGGTCTCGCCCAGGGGATGCACTCCGGTGGGGCCTGCGACGCGGCGCTGGTAGAACGGGGCATGGCCATCGACGCACTCGAACCCCACCCCCTCGTCCGCCTGCTCGGCACGCCCTCGGCCGAGTTCACCGCCGCAGCCCTCGTGCGGGCGGTCGAGGAGCTGGGACTGGAGCAGGTGAACCTGCGCTACGTCGGCGGCGACGGGCGTCTGAAGACCCTGGCCTTCCCCATCAATTCGCGCGAGCACCTGCACGAGGTGTTGACGCGGGGCGAGCGCGTGGACGGGTCGAGCGTCTTTCCCGGGACCGACACCGACGCCAGTGACGTCTACATCGTCCCGCGGCACCGCACCGCCTTCCTCAACCCCTTCGGCGAGCGGACCTCGCTCGACGTCCTGTGCTCCTTCTACCGCGAGGACGGAACTCCGCTGCCGTACGCGCGCGAGCAGGTCGTGCGTCGCGCCGCCGAGGTGCTGACGCAGGAGACCGGCATGACGCTCGAGGCCTTCGGCGAGCTGGAGTACTACCTCGTCCATGAGCCCGAGGCCCTCTTCCCTGTGGAGGAGGAGCGCGGGTACCAGGAGTCGGGGCCGTTCTCGAAGCACGAGCGGGTTCGTGAACAGGTGTTGGGCCATCTCTGCGCAATGGGGGTGCCGCTGAAGTACGCCCACGGCGAGGTCGGCAACATCCTCACCGATGACCGTCAGCTGGTCCAGCACGAGATCGAGCTCCAACCCGTGCCCCTGGAGCAGGCTGCCGACAACCTCGTCCTGGCCAAATGGGTGGTGCGCGAGGTCGCCTACGCCCACGGCCTCGAGGCGACCTTCGCGCCACTGGTGAGCGGCGAGGGTGCAGGGAACGGACTGCACATCCACAGCCGACTGGTGCGCAACGGCACCAACGCCGTCGTCACCAAGCAGGGGATCAACGACACCGGGCGCCGGTTGATCGCCGGCTACCTCTCGGCGGCCAGGGCGCTGTCCGCGTTCGGCAACACGGTCCCCACGTCCTACCTGCGGTTCGCCGCCGGCGACGAGTCACCCGAGGACATCTGCTGGGGCGAGAAGGACCGCACCGGTCTGGTCCGGGTCCCCCTTGCCTGGGGCGGCGACGTCCTGGCCGACATGGTGGCCCACGCCAATCCCGGCAGCACCGAGCCCGTCCCCGAACCGGCCACGCACCCCCAGACCATCGAGCTGCGCCTCGGCGACGGCTCGGCCGACGTGCACCTGCTCCTGGCCGGCATGGCGGTCGCGGCGACGCGCGGCCTGAACGATCCCGGGAGCCTGGAGCTGGCCGAGCGGCTGAAGGCGGACGACAACGACGACTTCGAGCAACTTCCCTCCTCGTGCACCGAGGCGGCCGACGTCCTCGAGGCCGAGCGCGAGATGTTCGAAGCCGACGGCGTCTTCCCGGAGCAGCTCATCGACGCCCTGCTCGCGGGCCTGCGCGGGGCCGACGACAACACGCCGGGCGGGAAGAGTGCAGACGACGAGGGCGCACGGGAGGAGCTCATCCGCCGCCACTGGCATGTTGGCTGAACCCGGCAGGTGGGCGGTTACGTGATGGATCGGCCGCGCGTCTGTGCGGGACGCCCGTAGGGGGTGGTGCTGCCGGCCTTGAGGTGCTCGCGCATGGCACGGAAGTGTTCGGAGGCGAGGAGGAGCGAGCGGTTGCCCAGAGTGGTGGCTAGTCGGCCATCGGCGAGCTCCGCGGCCGGGCGGACGGCGTGCCTGAGCTGGTCGGCGAGGTAATCGGGCCGTCCGTAAACGGACATGTGACGAGCGGCGTGGGCTGCCGAGGCGTCGATGCCGGCCCAGTCGACCGCCCACCCGGCGTGACGGAACATCTGGTCGAAGAAGACGCGTTGCGTGCGACTGTTCCCGTCGCGGAAGGGGTGCACAAGGGTGAGCTCGGACCAGTGCGAGGCGATGGTGTCCGTGGCGGCGTGGGGGTCGGTCGTGCTGGGTGGCCGGGTGGCGATCTGACAAAAGACGCGGTCGAGCTCGTCGGTCAGGAACTGCGGCCTGGCGTGAGGGATGCCGAGGGCGTGGGTGTCGACGGACCGGAGCTCTCCGGCCCAGTCGAAGATGTCCTGCAGGATGTAGCGGTGGATCGCGCGGAGGTGGTCGAAGTCGAATCGACCCCCCAACGGGCTGAGCTCCAGTTCCACGACCCGGAAGAAGGCGAGGTCGCGCTCGAACTCCGCGAGGTGGTCGGGGTCGGTGATGCCGAGCCGGTTGCGTAGAACCCCCGAGGACTCCCTGTAAGGATCTCGGGGGTTCATCAGTGAGAAGGGGTCGGGAGCAGCGTCAGGGGGCGGTGCGCTCACGCGCCGCGGCGCGGATCTCGGAGAGGGCCTGGTCGCGGGTGAGGAGTCCGTCGGCGAACCGGCGGGTGATCTCCACGGCCTCGGATGACGGTTCCATGCCTGCCATGCGGTGCCCGGCGACGGCTCCTGCGAGCGCCTGGTCGGTGGTCGGGCGGATACGGGTGGACAAACAGTCCTCCTTGCGTCGACGTGGGCCCGATTCTACCTGCTCAGTCCCGCGATTCGCCTCAACCGTCGAACACCGATAGGGCGTCCGGCATGGGTCCGGGGCCGCCCCGTCGGCCTTGCGGGCCGTTCCGCACCCGGCGGAATAGCGCACGGTCGGGCAGGGTTGGACGGGACATGACTGCACAACCGGCCATCGCCGTCACGGGAGCCACCGGAGCTCTGGGGGGCTCCGTTGCCCGACATCTGGCCGAGCGGGGAATCGCCCAGCGCCTGATCGTCCGGAATGCGGAGCGGGCGCCGTCGCTGCCGGGCGCGGACGTCGCCGAGGCGTCGTATGAAGACGGCGAGGCCCTGACCTCTGCCCTGCGCGGCATCGAGACCGTGTTCTTCGTGTCCGGCAATGAGGCCGCGGACCGCGAGTCGGTGCACCGGTCGGCCGTCGAGGCTTTCGAGGCGGCCGGTGTGCGCCGGGTCGTCTACACGTCGTTCCTGGGCGCCTCGCCGGAGGCGAGCTTCACCTTCGCACGGACGCACCACGCGACCGAGGAGATGATCAGGGCCGCAGGGTTCGACTACACCTTCCTGCGTCCGAGTTTCTACCTGGACTACGTGGCCGACTGGGCCGATGCCGAGGGCGTCATCCGCGGACCCGCCGGGGACGGGCGCATCGCGTGGGTCGCCCGTGACGACCTGGCGGAGGCGGCGGCGGCGGTCCTGGCGACCGGGGGGCATGACGGCCGGACCTATGACCTGACCGGCGACGAGCTGCTGACACTGAAGGAGACCGCTACCCAGCTGACCGCGGCCAGGGGGACGACCTACCGGTTCGAGGACGAGTCGATCGATCAGGCCTACGCCTCCCGACGTGAGGGTTACCCCGGGACGCCGGACTGGGAGCTCGACGGTTGGGTGGGGACCTACCTGGCAATCGCTCGCGGGGAGATGGCGGTGGCCAGCCGGTCGATAAGGGAACTCACCGGTCACGCGGCGCAAGGCATAGGGGGCTTTTACACACGGTAGGCCCCTTTGGCAGAGGCGCCTCGCGCGAAGTGGGGGCAGCTGTGCTCCGGCGGAATGACCAGTTGAGCGGACGGCGCCCAGCGCGCTGGGCGCGAATGAGCCTAGTGCTGGCCGGGTGGCTCCTGCCGGTCCTGATAGGTGGTCCCGTCCGACGTTCCGAGAGCGTCACGCGACGACGCCCCAATGCGCGGATGGACCCGACGCACGTCAAGACCGGCTTCAGGGTTGGTAGCTGACCGAATCCGCCGTTCAACTCCTTGTTCGCTATGGAGGCACTACCTGTATCAGTTAAGCTCTATTTATGAACGAGCAAGTTACTACATACGACGAGGCATATAGGTGGGTTAACGAGGCATCCTCTGGCCCTAAGTCGCACCTGCTTTTAGGTAACGGTTTCAGTGTCGCCTACGACCGAGGCCGGTTCTCTTACAGTGCGCTTCTAGATCATGCCCGCCAGGAAGGAGTTTTGAGTCCGATCGCCGAGAAGTTCTTTTCAGCACTCGGCACGTACGACTTTGAAGTTGTCATCCGACAACTTTCGGATGCGGCAAACGCTTTAGAGGTTCTCGATGGGGATAGTTATCGAATTGAGATAGAAGAACTTCGGCGTGAGGCGGACGGGCTTAAGGAGGTTCTCGCGTCCACGCTCGCGGCTCTCCATCCGGAGCGGCCGACAGACGTTTTGGACGAGGCGTATACCCGCGTGAGAGCTTTCATCAATCGGCACGGCAAGATCTACACTGCAAATTATGATCTGTTGCTATATTGGGCCTTGATGCATGACGACGACACTATGGGGTTCACGCTTAGTGATGACGGATTCAGAAGCCCAGACCATGACGCTCCTTATGTGGTCTGGAACCACCTCAATCCCCACTCCCAGAACATTTTATACCTACATGGGGCGCTCCATCTGTACCGGGATGCAGGGAACGCTCAGCTGCAGAAACTGACATGGATCCGAACCGATGTGCCGCTAATTGACCAGATACGCGAACAGTTGCGAAAAAACCGCTTTCCGTTGATAGTTGCAGAGGGAACCAGTCAAGAAAAACTCGCAAAAATTCAGACAAGTGACTATCTGTCTAAGGGGTTGAGATCTCTTGCTCAAATTGGCGGGGGAATTCTGGCCTATGGGCTATCATTTGGTTCAAACGATGCGCATATATCGCAAGCGATCGTGAATTCAAAAGTGTCACGAATTGCCGTTTCTATATATGGTGATCCATCTTCAGGGTCCAATCAAGATAGCATCATTGCTGTCAACCGGCTTACGGCAGATCGGCATTCCTTTAACTCAAAAAGGCCGTTGGCGGTCAGGTTCTACGATGCCGAGTCGGTTCCTCTATGGTAGAGAATCGCTTGAAAGGGCCACGAGTGGGTGCTGCGCAAAACCTCGAAGTGTTCTCCAGTGAATTATGGTGGAGGCAGGCCGGTAGTTCTGAAGCAAGTTAACTCGTCACAGTATTTTAGAAATTAGGTAGGACCCACCTGTTTGAGTCGAAGGGCGTCGAGTAGCCCCGGCGCGAACCACTCCGCCGCGTGACGCGTGAACTCGGCGGGATCCAGTTGTCCGGCCCCCGCGGGCACCCGGCCGAGCACCGGAACCCCGGTGAGGCGGGGCAGGTCCTCCAGATTGAGGCGCTCGGCGAGGTCCGGGTCGTACGGCCAGGAGCCGATCACGATCCCGGCGCACCGGAGCCCCGCTGACTCGATCGCGCGCACCGTGAGCTCGGTGTCGGACAGCGTGCCGAGCCCCGCGCGGGCCACCACGACCACCGGGGCGTCGAGCGACCGGGCCAGGTCGAGCACCGTGAGGTCAGTGCCCAGGCGCACGAGCACGCCACCGGCGC
>NZ_JAALDX010000542.1:23705-24019 GCF_014145095.1 Dietzia sp. SLG310A2-38A2
GTTGCGGGCCGAGGGTCTGTCGGGGCGGGCGATCGCGGCCTCGCAGCAGATTTCGCGCAACAGCGTCGCTGCGGTGCTGGAGGCCGCCGATGCCGCCAAGCTCGGCTGGGACGATGTCGCAGATCTACCGGACGGCGAGGTGTACTCGCTGTTGTTCCCGGGCCGTGGTGAACACGAGAGCGTGTTCGCCGAGCCCGACTGGGCCGAGGTGCATCGGGAGATGGCCCGGGTCGGGGTGACGATAAAGCTGCTGCACGGCGAGTACACCGACAGGTGCGCGGGCTCGGGGGCCCCGGCGATGGGGTACGACCGGT
>NZ_JAALDX010000542.1:24029-37590 GCF_014145095.1 Dietzia sp. SLG310A2-38A2
ATCGATATCGGCCTGCACAGCCCACCGCCGCACCGTCTCCTTGCCCAGCCCCAACCGGCGGCCCACCTGGTCACAGCAGGCCGTCAGCGACGCGAACTCACCCCGATGCTCGGACACCATCCGCAGCGCCCGCTCCTTGACCGCGGGATCGATCTTCTTCGGCATACAACCATCCTCCTCGACTCGAAAAGGAGGCGGCGGGAAACCTGGGGCGGTTCATACTGACGGCCCCGCACGCAGTACCAATTTACGCATGCTCAAGGATGTGCATATGCGCTCAGTGGGACTCTTCGCCGGGATCGGTGGCTTCGAAGTCGGTCTCCAGCGCGCTGGCATCGATACCGAGCTGTTATGCGAGTACTGGGACCCCGCAACCCGCGTGCTAAGAAGGCGCTTCGATGCCGAGATCGTCGGTGACATACGTGACCTAGAGTCACTTCCTTTGGTTGAGGTTGTCACCGCAGGCTTCCCGTGCACAGACCTCAGCCAAGTCGGCCGCACCGCTGGGATCGCAGGTAGCGAGTCTGGACTCGTGCGGGAGGCCTTCCGACTCATCGAGAAGGCGCCGCCACGCTGGGTCGTTCTTGAGAATGTGCCAAACATGCTGAGCCTCGGCAGGGGAGCGGCCATGTCATTCATCGCTGAATGGTTCGAACAGCGAGGCTGGAACTGGGCGTATCGAACAGTTGACTCCCAACACTTCGGACTCCGCCAACGTCGTCGTCGAGTGTTTCTCGTGGCGTCTCGTACAGAGGACCCGCGTGGCGTCCTTTTTGGAGATGAGGCTGGTACTCCTAAAATCAGGTCTTCCCACACCGCTTATGGTTTCTATTGGACCGAAGGAAATCGTGGCGTTGGTTGGGGTCTAGGTGTGACGCCGACGCTCAAGGGCGGTTCAAAAGTTGGTATCGCCTCACCTCCCGCCGTGTGGCGCGTTGAAGGCGAACTCGGCCAGGCGATTGCGCGGCCCAGCATCAACGCGGGGGAGAGACTTCAGGGCTTTCGATCCGGCTGGACGAAGGTGGAGTCGAAGGAGGGTCTGCGTTGGAAGATGGTCGGCAATGCAGTATCGGTGCCCGTGGCGGAGTGGATCGGCGCAGGCTTAGTCGCGCCGAAGGACCCGGTAGATGTCAGTCGTAGAAGCCTCGTAGAGGGACAACGTTGGCCATCAGCAGCTGCGTCGATCGGAGGGAAGCGGGAGTCGTGGGAACTAAGCGAACGCCCCCTCGCAAGGCGCGCGCCCCAGTCTTTATCGGCTCTGCTTGGAGCATACGGGCTACAGCCGTTGTCATATGGCGCAGCTCACGGCTTTTACACCCGTCTCCAGGCGAGCAGCCTCAGGGTGCAGCCGGAATTTAAGGCAGCCCTTGCTGCACACGTCGAAGCGTCTCGCTTGGTGAAAAATTAGGCATTGGTTGGCGGTGTCGAAGATGTCGAACCCGGACCGCTGGCCTAGCTAGTCGGGATGGGAAGAACCGCGTTCGTCGCCACACTTATCGCAGCAACGTCCTTGACGTTCTCGCTTGCCAGGGCGGTTTCAGTCAGCTCCAGGACATCGGTCAACGCGTCCGTGAGACGCGACAACCACGGGGCCGAGTGCTTCGGAAAAGTGGCCTCAGCTACCGCGCCGATGATTGCTTCTGCCCTGTCCGGCCAGATCGGAACGGAAACAGAGTAGATATCTGATTCCGAGCTCCAGAGCAATCCCGGGTACATCGCTTGAACGATCTCGGAGACCGGCTCCATCATGTTCGGCAGATCGAAACCCTTTACCTGGAACGAGAGCGTCTTCCCGTAGTCCGTCTCCTCCTCCAATGAGTTGGATTCTGCGCCGGATTCAGACGTGAGTACCTCCACCTGATCCGCCAGGAAATTCGTCAGTCCGCTCACGGGCTCCTCGCCGGCAGAATCGACCAGCAACTCCCACAGCAGCGAGAGACGAGCAGGTTTGGTTCCTTCCAACCAGTCCCGTGCAAACTGGTGGCCGAGTTCTGGATCCTCACTCCGCCTCGGAAGAAGCCTGTTCACCAGCGACGACAGCGTGCGGTGACGCCAGTCGTCGACCATCTGCGTGTAGAAGCTGGACAGGACGTTCAGCGTCTTACCGCTGCTGGACTCGCGTAAGGATGCAGACTTCAGAAGATCGGACACCTCAGTCGCCCACGCCACGTAGGCGCAGACATCCCCGCCGAGGATGTAGCCGAGCGCGAGAGTTTCTTCGCGGACTGCGCGCTGATAGCTCAGCTCGTTTCGCTGGGCGCGGTTGATATCCGCCAGGACGAATGCGCTCCGGATGGCGCTCGACAGCTTGTGGTCTTCCGGCGAATGAAGCTCGTCGCCGACAGCCAGGGCGAGCACGCGCTCTGCGGTCCGGTGCTTTGCGCCGGTGAAGTTGCGCTCAACTTCTCCGTGGATCGTCAACGCCACAGGCTCGGTCATGACAAAGTCGGCCCGGACCTCAGGCGCGTGCACCGGGCCGCTCACCGTGCGCTCAAGCCAGAATTCGATGCCGTGGAGCTTGAAGAGTTGGTGGGCCAATGTGACACTGTCGAGCTGGGGTGACAGGGATGTGAGCCACTTTAGCAACTCGACAGGCTGCCTTCTGGCCAGCTGGTCGCCGTTGGTACGCCACGAAACCGCGAGGAACGCCTGGGCGAAGTCGGACTTCTGAGATTCGAAGAGCTGCATCCCTCGAGACTTCAAGACCCCTTCCTCGACGGACAGGGAGTCGAAGAACTCGGCCGTCGATAGTGCATTTGCGCTTATCCCGGCGAGCGCATCGTCCTTAGGGGATAGGGACTCGCCCAAAAGTTGAAGGGCGCAACTATGGAACGCCAGCAAATTGAGCACCTCGGCACCTTCGGTTGCGAGTACGCCATTCTCTCTTTGTGCAACGGCGGCGGTGGCACCCTGGTTCTCATGGACCCACGACTTGTGGGTGAGGGCCTGAGCCATGAGGCCACGATCGGAGGCCTCAAAGCGTTCACATAGACGGCTGACTGCTCGCCGGTGCTCGGCCGTCGAATTCTTGTACGGCAAGGGGCGAACCGATGGCTTCGAGTTGGTGTCCGAGGTCAAAGGTCGCTCAGCCTCAAAGTAGACGGCGGGCGCCACCTTTTTGAGGAGCTTGCGGCTTGCTTCACGGCGCGCCACCTTCTTGCTCGCGGCTTCCGCCCCAACTGTCATGCCTCTCAGGCTCATGCGTGCTGAAAACTGGGCTTCGTGATCCGGCCCGACCTTCTCGTACTCCACGTCGGCGTCTCGTCCTCCATTGTTCTGGAGCAGCGTTATCCAATCGATGGACTGAACGTTGAACCGAGGCGAAATAATTTCTTGCGGGACAACCTTGAGAAGCTCGTCGATCGAAGTCTGTGACGCGGTGACCAGCGCGCACGCTCCGGCGACTTGGCTGGCGACGACGGACGGCGCTTTAGTCTTCCTTCCAGTGCGTGCTGCCAGTAGCTCGCCCTTGCCGAGGTGGATCGATCCTTGCTCCTGTAGCCACCGCCCAATGCCCGCGATGACTGGGGTGAGGGTGGTCATGGCTCGAGAGCAGTCCGCGCTGGAGGCGTACTCGCCGCGAATGTCTCGCATGCGTTCCAAGGCCGAAAGCCGAATCCATGGGCGGCCGATCGCCTCAAGAGCGGCCAATGTCGAGCCTGTGATCGCCGGGTCCGGAGAGTTCTCGTAGAGGTAGCTCGGGTGGAGGCACGCGAGCTTAATCCAGTTCAACGTGTCCGTAGTCATGGGAATGTTGCTGCGTTCTAGAAGCTTAAGGAGCCCCGGCGACAAATCGGGAAGCTCGATCCCCGACGGTAGCGCCGGAAACGCAGTCGCCCATTCGGTCTTGAGGTTGCGATTCTCCTTGCGACGGTCAGACTGATCCTTCGGAGCTCGTTGGCTGGTTAGTTGGATTGGCGCAGGCTTGGACTGTGCTTGGACCGGCACAGGCCTGAATCGCGGGGCAAAGTGATCGGACATCCTCCTACTCACCCACGGAGTGGGCTGGGGATGCTGGCCGGATCGAACTCGCCGCTCGACAGCTAGGCACTCGTCCACGTGACTTGATTGGCCGGCGGCCACAGCGCGCGAGCGCACCTTGGCCAGCGCGTGGACATACAGGTCGACGCTGACGGATTGATGGGCGGTAACGGCGATGCGTCTGGCGAGGGAGGCCTGCCGAAGCCGCTTTGCCATCACGTGAAGCGGTTCGGGAGGGGGAGGGGTCCTCAGGCCGGTAATGCCAACCCACCGATTTCCAAAGCTGTACGCCGTCACCGTGACAAGGCTCTCATATTGGTGAGGCGCAACGCCGGCAATCGGGGGAGCGCCGGCCTTCGGATCTTGGGGTGACCACGTCGGGCGCAGACCGGCTCCGTCGAATTGCCCCAGCCACGTCTCCCTCCCGTGCCAATGTTCCGAAGGTTCTACCACATTCCGAATTCGACCCGGCATCGTGGTTTCGACCGGTCAGGAAACCCGCCAACGATACCGAGTACTGGATTGCGGCGCCCACCTGGGCGAATGTCTATTATCCGAGCACTATGTCTCTGTTTTCGACGTAACGGAAGTCGTGCTACTTCACGCCGAGCTGGCCACCCCTCAGATTCTGACTATTAAGACAAGCGGGGTGCGCGTCCACATCCTGGGCATCGACTCGGAGGCCATGGAAGATTGTCCGCGACGTTCTCGCCGTTCGCCTGTTCTAGCGTCGATCAAGCTTCGGCGCTCCGAAATACGCCCTCGGCCGCCGCAGTGGACTCGGCAGCTTCCTGGGTTCACGTAGCTTGCACCCGTCGAACGCCTGCAGCCGCTTGTCGCCAGCAATCAGACAGGATCCGGTCGTCATGGCGGGGTTCATCCCCTGTGTCAGACCAGGATGTCACAGTAGAACACGTGCCCTCACAGATCGCGTGGCTCGACGCGTCGAGCGAAGAACAGCGCCGAATGCGCGACATCATCAAGCTCTTCAGCGAACGTGAAGCAAGGGATGAGCTCGGGATTGGAACGATCCGTGACGCAATGAGCGACATGTTGTTCCCCGGAACCTCGACACTTCATACGCGTGCCCGTTACCTGCTCTTCGTTCCGTGGAGCTTCATGGAGGCAACCGGACAGCGCAATCCCATGGGCGCTGCCGATCGTTCCGAACGGACGTTAATCACGGCCTTGAAATCTGCGGTGGACAATGGGGGGCGTTTCGGCGCTCAGGCAGGCACCGATCTGAAGAACATGCCTTCCGAGATCTACTGGGCTGCGCTTGGGCGGTACGGCATCCGTATGGATCCGGTTGCGACGCGGGAGTGTGTCCTAGGAGACAACGAGGCGGGCCGTGGGCGCTCGGCAGATGATTCCGCTGAGACGCCGGCTCCGTGGCACGGAAGTATCCCGGGTGCCCCGGAGGGTTTCCCCGGATCGGTGCCCAGTGGCTTCACACTGACCCGGGAAGAAGCCGAATGGTTGAGGGAACGCATGCTGACTGCAGCGCCCGGCACTTTGCTTGAGCACTATATCCACCATTCGCCGACGGCAGGGAGCGAGTTCGCGTGGGACGATCCCGCGGTTACCGCGATCTCCAGTGAGCTCGAAACCTCGGTCGGACATGCAAGGGCGTTCTCGGCGGTGATTCATGGTGCGCAACTGCTCTACAACCTAATGCTGGCCGAGCAGTACCGGGACGCGGGTCATTCAGGGCAAGAAGGACTGTCGGAACACTACCGGGGCGAAATGGGAATTTGGGCTGAGAATCTGCCCAACGAGGTAGATCTCGATCGGTGGGATTTACACGACATGATCGGTCTCGCTGAAGCGCAGCGGTCTCGGCCGGTCCCATTCTTGACCGTCCAATTTGTCGAACGTTGGACCGAACAGCTCCGCCAACACTCGCCGGAGTCCGTTGGTGACCTCGACTCCGCACGCTCGCTCATCGTGGAACGGGAGCAACGGATGAAGCGCAAGAATGGCCGCCTCAACTCTGACATGCACCTCGCTAGCTGGGGAGGTGCGGCAGGCGCGTCACGGCTGACATTCCGCTGGAGAAACGTCCAGCGGCTGCTCGGCGACCTGCACGACGGCCTCAACTCCGAGGACGTGGGAGCCGATGCTTGAACCGCAGTCCCGGATGGCGTTGACCGAACAGCTCGCTCCTCCTCCCGGGTTTGAACTCCTGCACGCGGTCGGGACGACTTTCACACTCGAGCTCGAGACAGCCTTGGGCATACCGCTGTCGTTCGCATCTCGCCGAATCAGCGCCGACGACGGAGAACTCGGGATCTTTGAAGCAGTCCGGCGTGCCACGGATCGAGTCGATATTTTTGCCCAGGCCGGCGCACTGACAGAAGGGACCCGCTCGAAGCTGTTGGCGTTCCTCGAACCAATGATTCATCCCGTCACCGTGCCGCCTGGGACACTATTTCATCCAAAGGTCTGGTTTCTCGAGTACGGCTCCGGCGAGGAACGCGCTTACCGCTTTCTCTGCGCGAGCCGCAATCTCACCGCCGACCGGAGCTGGGACCTGCTCGTACGACTCGATGGGTTCGTAACCGAGGGCGAGGACCTCGCCGCGGCGGGGGAACTCAACGCGCCACTGGTCACGTTTCTGAAGTCCCTGCCCGGGCGCGCCGTACGGGAACTCGGTAATCAGAGGTCCGGTCGGATAGACGGTCTTGCAGTCCGGTGGGCCGGTATCGAATGGGAGGACCCGGCGGGGCTGGACCTCGTCGGCTTCCACGCCTTCGGCCTCCCGAAACCCGCGACCCCTGACCTCAAAGGGACCCGCGCACTGGTAATTTCGCCTTTTGTCTCCGACTGGGGACTGGCGGAGCTCCGTCGGGAGATCACACAAGAGACTGTGTTGCTGTCGCGCGCCGAATCGCTGGATAGGCTCGAACCAACCAGCATCGACAACGCTCTCGATACGCGGATCCTCGACGAGATGGCGATAGAGGAGGACCGCCACGAGACCAGCGTCGAGCGTTTGACCGGACTACACGCCAAGCTCGTGGTGATCGACTATCACCGCACCAGTTGGCTGTTCGTGGGCTCATCCAACGCCACCGAGGCGGGGTGGTCGAACAACGTCGAGGTAATGGTGGAGTTCCAGGGGAGCAAAGCCAAGGTGGGCGTGGACGCGATCCTCAAATCGCTGACCGACATCACCCAGCAGTACTCGGCCACGGGGGGAGAGCCGGAGGAGGAGAACGAGCAAACCCGTCGCAAGCTGGACCGCGTCCTGAGGGAGTTGGCCGGACTAAGACTCACGGTCACGGTCATCGGATCCGGCCCCTTTGACCTTTGGGTCACTACATCCAGTCGACTGGAGAATGTCCTAGAGGATGTTCCTGACGATGTGACGCTCGGCTGGCGGCTCCTGCGCCAGAAGGACGACAGACAGCTGTATGAACTCACGCAAGACGGAGGAGCGGAAGTCACGAACGTCGGCCTTGTCGACGTCACACCGTTTATCGAACTCAGCGCCACGCATTCTGACGGCACCCGCCGCCGGGCCCTCGCGCTGGCGCGCCTCGAAGGGGACCCCGCGGAACGCCGACAGGCGATCCTCGCCGACCAGGTGAAGGACCAGGAGTCCTTCGTCCGATTGCTGACTCTCATGCTTGAACTGACACGCTTCGGCTCGGACGCCACCTGGCGGTTCGACCACACTGGACTGCTCGGCTTAACAGACGCCGATCCCGGGGCAGGGATCGGACTGTTCGAAGCCCTACTCCGGGCAGTCGCCGTGGGGCACGGAGGCCTAGCGGAGGCAAAGAATTTTATCGACTACCTTTCAAGACACAACCACGACGGCAGTCTCATTCCGGACGGGTTCGAGACCCTGTGGGATGCGGTGTGGGCTGCACACGAATTGGCACAGGGAGGCGATTCGTGACTGAAATCGACCTAGATCGGGTACTCGACGGGCTCAAGCCGTTCCAACGCGATGCGGTCTGCCATGTGGCCACGCGCTTTTTCGGCGAGCAGTCCGATGAGGCGACCGGGCGGTTCCTCATCGCGGACGAAACTGGCCTCGGCAAGTCGATCATCGCCCGTGGCGTCGTCGCGGCCACAGTGGACCACCTCCGCGGTGTGCGCCGCGGCCCGATCAACATCGTCTATGTCTGCAGCAACATAGATCTGGCCAAGCAGAACTTGCGACGACTCAACATCACCGGCCGGGTCGAGAAGGAACTCACCACCAGGTTGTCGCTTCTCGCGTATCACACGGTCACCCTCACCAATTCCGAGGATGACGGGATTAACCTGCTTTCGCTAACGCCCGGGACATCGTTCCAGGAGGGGCAGCGGCAGGGACAGGTGGAGGAACGAGCCTTGATCGTTCGGCTCCTTGAGAGGATGACCGAGCCACAGGGGAAGGCCCGTCGCGCCGGTCGGGACGTTCTGCAGGGAAAGGTCCGCGAAAGTTCCACCTTCGCCGGATACATAGCCACTGCGGGTGAGAAACCGCTCGACGAGGTGATAGCCGCGGAGTTCGAGACGTTGGCCCGAACCACTGGCGCACTCGACCGATACCTCGAGCTACGCACGGAGTACGTCAACAACCCGCGCAACCGCGTTTCACTTTGGGATCGCACTCAGCGATCGATAAGCGAACTCAGGCGAGTGCTGGCGAGGGCCGGCGCCTCCAGGCTAGAACCGGACCTGCTCATCCTGGACGAGTTCCAGAGGTTTCGCGACCTGCTCGACCCGGACAGCGGGCCGGCGGGTGAACTCGCCGATGCTCTGCTCGGACAGGATCAGACCAAGGTTCTGATGCTGTCCGCGACCCCGTACAAGCCGTTCACCCACGCCAACGAGGACGGAGAGGATCATCACCAGGATTTTCTGGCTACCATCCGATTTCTCACAAAGGGCGGCGAGCAAATGGTCGCAGATGCTCTAAGTACCTACCGCCGCGCGATCACATCGGGTGGGGACTCTGCCGCGCTTGCGGCACAGACCGTCCGCGAGGCGCTCATCCCTTACATGACGCGGTCGGAGCGGCCACCACTCGGCCAGAACGAGGACCTAGTCACCGTCGTGCCGCTGGGTTCGCAGCACCCCACCCCGGGCGACATCAGAGACTGGGTGACATTGCATCAATTCGGTGAGGCCGTAGACGCCCCGGTAAGTCTGGAGCACTGGAAATCAATCCCGTACTTCGCCAACTTTATGGATGGCTACCTCCAGGAGACGCGGATCCGTTCCGCGCGAGAAGCGCTGGAAGAAGGGCGCCCCGGCCCGGCCGAGATCGTCCGACAAGCTCTCGTTGCGACCCGCTCACTGGACTCCGACGCGCTCCGACAGTTCGCCCCGCTGGACCTGGGCAACGGCCACCTGCGCGCGCTTGCGGATCGCACCGTGGGCCGGGGATGGTGGAAGCTGCTCTGGCTGCCGCCCTCAATGCCGTACTTAATGCCCGGGCCGGTCTTTTCAGACTTCGGACAAGAAGTCACCAAGCAGGTCGTGTTCTCGGCATGGTCCGGAGTCCCCAAGGCGATCGCAGGACTGCTTAGTTATGAAGCCGACAGGTTGGTCGCCGCAGACCGAACCTTCTGGGACGAGAACTCCCAGGAGGGACGAAAGTCCGTCGCCTCCCGCCGTCTCCAGTACCGGTTAGACGGTGACCGCGCAGCGTCAATGTCTACTTTGGCGCTGTTCTGGCCCCACCCCGAGCTCGCACGGATCGGGGACAACCTGGCCGCAGCAAGGAATGCAGCTCAACGGATAGACGCAGAGAAGCTGGTCGAGGACGTGGCGGCCGGGCTGGGAACCGAAGGCGACGCCGAGCACGCCTCCGACGCCTTTTTCTCCTACGGGGGGGCAATCCCTGAGGAACTTTTCGGCCAGACTGCGGACCAGGTCGTCTCAGGGCTCCAGCAGCACGACGCGGACGGCGAAGTCACCGGACGGGGAGACAAGGGCCTGGCTGCGCATGTGGCCCTGGCGCAGGAGATGGCCAGCTCGGCGAGAGGACCCGGAGCCGTCCGCCCGGGGCACTCTGATCTCCCACGGCTGGCCGCGTTCTCTCCCGGCAACACCGCTCTCGGCGCCATCAATGCCATTGCGGGAGAGTCCTCCACGACCGCAGTCGGGCGGTGGACGGCGGCACTCCTCCTGGCGGACGGTCTACGAGGCCTGTTCAACCGTCCGGCTGCGCTGGCCCTGCTCGACACGCTCTACCCGGATCGCGGAGTCCTTTGGCAGAACGTCCTGGCCTACTGCGCGGACGGGAACCTCCGGGCAACCTTGGACGAGTACCTCTTCCAGCTCCAAAGTGAAGCCGGAGGCGGCGAGCTTGACGACGAGAAGCTGCTCCTGCTCGCCGGTCGCGTAGTTGAGGCCATCGGTATCCGTCGAGCCACCTACCGTGCTCACGAGACGACCCTCGAACGTGAACAGATCCAGCTCAGTTCACGATTCGCGGTGCAGTACGGGGGTGTTGGCCAATCCGAGGCAGGTCATTCTGTTCGTCAGAGCGAGGTCCGACACGCGTTCAACAGCCCTTTTGCGCCATTCGTCCTCGCATCAACCAGCGTAGGGCAGGAGGGGATAGATTTTCACTGGTGGTGCCACTCGGTGATCCACTGGAATCTTCCCTCTAATCCAGTCGACTTCGAGCAACGAGAGGGCAGGGTCAACCGGTTCGCGGGTCACGCCGTCCGCAAGAACGTCGCCGACAGGCATTGGAGGGACGTCTTGGCCTCGACGAGCAGCGCGCCCTGGACCGAGGCTTTTGATGCCGCCGAGGAGCAGGAGAACTCGTTGGGTGAGTTCTCCCCGTGGTGGGTGTATCCGGGACCGAGTCGGATTCACAGAGTGATCGCCGAGTTCCCGCTGAGCAGAGACATCGCCAAGTATGCGCGGCTCACCGCGGCGTTGACCCTGTACCGCCTCACCCTCGGGCAGCCTCGGCAGGAGGACATGGTGCAGTTGCTAAAAAGACGCGGCCTTTCCGTCGAACAGCTGCCGACCATCGACCTCCGTCCGCCGCCGAGCCCGCGTTACCGGACAGAGATCGTCGCAGAGGGTTGACCATGAGCTCGCGGGACTGGGCGGTTATCCGGGAACAAGGGAAGGCTTGAACGCCGTGTGCCAGCAGTGCGTCTCCACGGTCCCACCGGCTGCGTGTAGTTGTCGTGTCAGCGCGAGGGCGCCTGCCTCCACGAGTTGGCCCGCGGCCACCGCGAAGAACGTGGGAGGGACGACTACGGGGTCCACGTCCAGAATCGACCGCTGGCCGCGGGCCAGCTGGGAGAGCGGAAAGCCCAGTTGACAGGCTCACCCAAAAGACGAGGTGTCCTCTGGACATCGAGTAGGACTAATTGACTGCTTTCATGCCCAAACCGTTGTCGTTGGCGAACTCCATGAGGCGATTGATGGTGTCCCGGGTCTGTACGAGTTGCATGAGCTGCTCGGACTTGGGGTCGCTAAACTCGGTGAGCTTGTTGATATGACTCGCGACAGTTCCCTCGGCGAACGTGAGCGATGACCACAGGTGGGGGTCAGGTTGCTCGCCGACCAGCTTGAGGGCGTGTGATGACGCGACGCGGATAGCGAGACTAGCCGGGTCGCTGACCACTCCGTCGTCGCCTCCCTTAAGAGTCGCTGCCGCGGTGGTCACCATGGCGCCGGTGGAGGCGAGCCCACTGAGGAGTGCCAAACCACCGGCCATCCCGCCCGGCCCGAATGCGGCGAGCCCGCTTGTTATCGCCGCCGCGCCAGCTGCTGTACCCATAGTGGCGATCCCTATCGGCCCAGCGGCGATAAGCGCGAGGCCAGCTGCGGCCAGTGCCAGCCGGCCTGCAGGGAATCCTCCACTTCGCGCCAGCACCTTCCGGACGTCTGTGATGGCGTCACGAACGCGACGACCATCCCCCGAGGTGTAACCGAGGTCGACAAAAAACTCAGGGATTGCTTCGGTCTGGGCGTCTCCAATCTCGATCTCGAAGGGTTGGATGATGTTCGTGAATGACACCATGACGACCCGGCGCACCGCGTCGTCCAGTTCGAGTCGCTGGGGGAACTCGGGGAGCTGCCACTGAGCAAGCGCCTCGACCTCCACGGGGAGGCTCGAGCCCTGAGGAAGACGCTGACGGACGCCATCGACGAACTCGTCGCTGAGAACCCGGAGGGTGTCTTCGTACCGAGCTGCTGTGTCCTTCTTTCCGATTTTTGAGGCGACGCGCAACCCGTACGAGATAGTGAACAGGGCATCGCTCTCGGTGTCATCAATACGGATCGCGATCTCGGTGCCAGTAGAAGGCACATCTTCTGGAGGCCGGAGTGCATCAGCGACGAGCATTCCGACCGCAGGGTGCGCCAAGTACTGCTCCGCGCCATGAGCGAACGGGTTGTTCTTTGCGAACGGGATCTGGATCCGGAAATCCTGGGCACCGGGGAACACCGACGCGAGCCCGCGTCCGGCTGTCACCGGATCCATCGGGACAAAGAAGTTCGTCCAGTCATCAACTCGTGCATAAGGGAACCGCTTGAGGAGGCGCTCGTGCTTCTCATGCAGGATCTGGGCTGACCCTGGGCTACCGATTGTGATGAAACGCGAGACATGAAGCTTTTCGGGAAGATGATCGATCAAATCGATAGCGATGATGCTTCCGAGACTGTGTCCGATCAGAACTATCTCCCCGGACTCCGGCAGTGTCTTAAGAATCTGCGTGAGCACAGCGGCTCTGAGACCCTCCTCGGACATGTAGTTGTAGACCTGCTTGAGGACACTCGAGTTGATGCCAGCTTTCTGCAGCGGGGTGACGACCGAATCAGGCATCCGTCGCAGTCCGAATCCCGTAGCTAGTCCCGACTGCTCAAGGAGTCGCTCGATCCGTGCCTGCCTGCGAACAAATGCGCGACGGTCGGGGCGATCATCCTTCACCGGCTCTTCCGGATCCGAAGTGCATAGCGGGGTTCGCCGGTGACGTGGTGAGGCACAGATGAAGGGGTCCTGGGGCGTGTGAAGATGCAGGTTCTCACACCGCGCATCGAACACCCCAGGACCCACTTTGAACGCTACCGCCAGCCTGCTTGCCGACACCATCTGCCGCACCGTCGAACTCGGGGTGACCATCACCGACGCCGCTGTCGCCGGGGAGTTCACGCACCTGTTCTGCTCCCCAGTCGCGATCGACCCAGTCTGCGCCGACTGCGGGGTCGCGGGCCGCCTCCGAGACCACGTCGAGCGCAAGGTGACCGATCTGCCGATCGTCGGCCACCCCACCCGACTGCACGTACGGGTACCGCGATTCACCTGCGACAACCTCGAGTGCGAGACGAGGATCTTCCAACAACGCATGCCCGCGTTGGCCGAGCCGCGGGCCAAGACCACCCGGCGGTGCACCCGCTGGATCCTGCAGCGCCTGGCGTGAGTATTTGGAGGCTTGGGGGCCACCGGATATTGCCTCTGGGGGCCAGCAGTATTGCCGTTGGGGGCCAGTGACCGCGTCGGTCGGGGCCACTGGCCTCCCGTGGGCGTCTGGCTAGTGGTTCGCGGCGGTGTGTTCGCGCATGTTGTGCGTGCCGGTGTCGATCCAGAGGGTGTTGTGGACGATGC
>NZ_JAALDX010000542.1:37600-39629 GCF_014145095.1 Dietzia sp. SLG310A2-38A2
TATCGCGTCGGCGTGCACTCCGGAGCCGAGGCGTTGGTGCCAGTCCTTCTTGGCGTACTGCGAGCAGAAGACCGTCGATCCGGTGTCGTAGCGGCGCTCGAGTAGCTCCAGGAGCATGCTGCGCATTGCGTCGTCGGGGTGGTCGAGGAGCCATTCGTCGATCACCAACAGGGAGAACGCGGCGTACTTCTTGAGGAACTTCATCTGCCCCTGAGGCCGATCCTTCGCCAGGGCCCAGGCCTCCTCCAGGTCGGGCATCCGGATGTAGTGCGCCCGGATCCGGTGCTGGCAGGCCTGCTTGGCCAGGGCGCACCCGAGATAGGACTTGCCGGAGCCGGTGAAGCCCTGGAACACCACGTTCTGCTGGCGTTCGATGAACGAGCAGGTCGCCAGCTGAGCAATGACGGCCCGGTCCAGGCCGCGCTCCTCGATCAGGTCGACTCGCCGCAGGTCAGCCCCCGGATACCGAAGTCCGGCTCGGCGGATCAACCCGTCAACTTTGGAATGGTTGAACGCCTCGTGGGCGTGATCGACCACCAGCTGCATCCGATCCTCGAAGGCCATCCCGAAGACGTGGGTGTCGTCCTGGGCCTCGATCGCCTGCAACAGTGGTTCGGCGCCCATCTCGCGGAGCTTGCGCTTGGTCTCGAAATCAATGGTGGTCATCGGGCACCTCGGGCGTAGTAGTCGGCGCCGCGGACGTATCCGCCGACCTCGTCTGGCTCCTCGCGTGGTGGCCGCAGGGCGGCGATCTTGTCCTGCCCGGTGGCCAGGATCGGCTGCACGTGCGCGTAGCGGGGCGAACGAACTGGCCCGGTGAGAGCCAGTGCGCAGGCCGCTTCGACCCGCTCGGTCGAGTAGCGCCGCGAAAGGCGCGGCACCGCCAGGGCGGCATCGAGGCCCTGCTCATCGATCGGCACGGACTCGAAGATCCGGCTCACCACGATCTGGGCGGCCGGGCCCACCCGCTCGGCCCACGCACGGGTGCGGGCGCCATCCCACTGCTGGTAGCGCTCACCGGCGGGAAGGTCGGCGTCGTTGGTGCGATACGAACCTGCCGCCCCTTCGGGCAGCAGCAGGTGGCTGGAGATCCTCTCGGTGCCGAGGTAGATCTCTAGCGTGCGGGCGGTGATCCGCAGATCGACCTTCGCCCCGATGTGCACCAGGGGTGCCGAGTAGTAGTTGCGCTCGAAGACGACGTGAGCGTTGCGGCCGACCCGTCGCCCGTAGAGCCACCGGCTGATCTCGAACTCCACCGCCGGCAGCGGGGTCAACAACGGCTGCTCCTCGGCCGTGAACACGCTGTAGCGGGATCCGGGGCGCTTCTGGAACGGTTGCCGGTTGTAGGCGTCCATCCGATGCCCGATCGCGGCCTCGAGCTCCGGTAGCGAACCGAACTGCTGATCCCGCAGTCCGGCGATGACCCACGTCGCCACATGCGCGACGGTATTCTCGGCCCCAGATTTGTCTTTGGGGCGCCGTATTCTGCCTGGTAGGACGGCTGCTGAGTAGTGGGCGGCCATCTCTCGGTAGGCGTCGTTGAGCACGATCTCCCCCTCCCGCGGGTGTTTGATCACGCCGGTCTTGAGGTTGTCGCACACGATCCGCGGCACCGAACCACCGAAGTTCTCGAACATCGCCACGTGCGCCCGCAGCCAGGCGTCTTGCTTCATGTCGATCGCGGGCCACACGAAGGCGTACCGGCTGAACGGCAGGCACGCCACGAACAGGTACACCCTCGTCGAGGTGCCGGTGACCGGGTCGACCAGTTCCATCGTGGGGCCGGACCAGTCGACCTCGATCGTCTGTCCGGCCTTGTGTCCGACCCGCGAGGCGGCGCCGGTGACCAGCACGTGTCGCTGGTAGGTCTTGCAGAACCGGTCGTAGCCCATCGCCGGCGACCCCGAGGTGACGCACCGGTCGGTGTACTCGCCGTGCAGCAACTTCAGCGTCACTCCGACCCGGGCCATTTCCCGGTGCACGTGCTCCCAGTCGGGTTGGGCGAACACGCTCTCGTGCTCCCCGCGGC
>NZ_JAALDX010000542.1:39639-43768 GCF_014145095.1 Dietzia sp. SLG310A2-38A2
ATCCCGGCTTCGCGAAGTGCATCGGTCAGCGCCAAAGAGACGTACTGGGTGCCGGCATCGCTGTGATGGACGAGCCCGGTCGAGGTGAACTCGAACGAACCCCGTCGTCGGGTGTGGATCGCCTGCTCGAGCGCCGACAGGACCAGATCAGAGCGCCTGGTCATCGACGCTCGCCAGCCGAGTATCCGGCGGGAGTAGACGTCAACGACGAAAGAGACGTAGCAGAAGCCGGCCAACGTCCATACATATGTAAAGTCAGCGACCCACCACTGGTCCGGACGCGTTGGAGCGTTCCACTGGCGGTCGATCAGATCGGGATGCCGATCCGCCGAGGGATCCGACTCAGTCGTGATCGTGCGCCGCTTACCTCGCACGATGCCCGTGATGCCGCAGATGCCCATCAGGCGGGCGACCTGGTCCCGGCCGACGTCGCGGCCTCGCCGACGCAGGCTGTGCCACAGCTTGAGCACCCCGTACAGGCCCCGCTGGTCGTGGAACAAGCAGAACACCTCGTGGGCGGCATAGGCGTCATCCAGCTCGGCGGTCGTGGTCGGCGCAGCTGAGCGGGCGTAGTAGGTGCTCGGGGAGATCGTGATGCCGTGCTCGGTGAGCACGCGGCAGATCTGCTCGACCCCGAATCGCACCTTGTGAGCGTCGATGTAGTCGACGATTAGGTAAGTCGGCGGTCGAGCTCCGCCGCTGCGAAAAACGCCGAGGCGGTCTTGAGGATCTCGTTCGCCCGCCGCAGTTCGGCGTTCTCCCGCTTGAGTCGCTTTACCTCCGCTGAATCGGCCGACGCTTGCGCTGGCGCGGCGCCCGACTCGGCCTCGATCCAGTTCCGCAGGGTCTCGGGCTTCACGCTCAATAGCGACCCGACGTGCTTGCGGGCGGCGAGCTTGGAGCACTGCGCATCCGCCAGGTGCGAGTGGTACATCCGGACCGCGCGCTCACGGGTCTCGGCGTCGAACTTTCGTGGTGCTGCCATGGGTTCCAGTCTTCCTTGTTAGATCGGAACCCTCCGACAGATCCAGGGAGGTTCAAAGGTGCCCATGCACGTGTGAAGGCACCTTTGGCACCTTTACCGGAATCTTTGGCCCCAGTGCCCCTTGACGCCGATGGATTCAGAATCGACTTGCCCCGGCAGGACGACGAACCCCGATGCCCGATCCATCCTCACGAAGTCCTCGGAGCAGTCACCGGCAAGTGCATCGCCTGCGTAACCGAGAACGCCGCTCAAGGCCAGGAGGCCGCCGCATGACGACCCGCCACCAGACCCCAGGAGGCCCCTCGTGACGAAGCCCAAGCGCCCGAAATTGACCTTGCTCGAAGCCCGCTCATCCCGAACCGGCGACCTCATCGACCGCTTGATCGATGCGCCGAACGTCGCCGCCGCCAGCGTCATTCGCCAGCTCCCCCGAGAGCGCGTCGACCTCGCCCTGTTGCACGTCGTGTCCTCCGTGGACGAGCGGTGGCGGGTCCGTCGTGCTCCCCTACCCATGCCAGTCAGCGACGAGGCCACCGAGAACACCCGCCGCATCATCGCGGACATGCTCACCGCCCACCCCGAGCTGATCGCGCCCGCGCTGTTGGCCCTCAGTGATGCCACCAGCGCCCATGACCCCCGACGACAGGCCGACGCCGCATGACCGGGCGGGCCGGACCCACGGGAAAAGCGGACCCCGAAACCGTTGCCAGATTGGCCGCTGACGGCATGGGCCGCAACGCGGTAGCCCGAACCCTAGGCATCAGCCGGCGGGCCGTAGACGAGGCAGCGCAAGCCGCCGGCGTGTCGTGGGTTCGTGCCGGGACCGCAGCCGCTACAGCCGCCCGACTGGCAGACGTACGCGCTGACCTCACCGACCAGTTCACCGAGGCCGCAGACCTTGCCACCGGGCGACTCATCGAGGCCTTGCAGGACGACGACCTCGACCCCGCAATCCTCCGAGCACTCGCCACCGTGGCCGGCATCAGCGCCGACAAGCTCATCACTTTGGGTGACCGGGTGAGTGCCACTGACGACACCGGGGATTCGTTGCTCGACCAGCTCCGCAACGGATTCGATTCATGGGCCGCCGCCCTCGCAGGACACGACCAAGACCGCACCACCGACGAGAGGACCACCCCATGACCGAGACCACCGACCACGACGCCGAGTTCACCGAGCGCCGGACGTGGCGCGACGCACTGGCATCCATCCGGGATCGGATCGCCGGCGGGGACGACGTAGATCCCGCCGAGTTGGCCGACACCCGCGTCAAGGCCGACGCCGAGACCGACATCGAGACCGTCCACCGGACCCGCCACGAGCGGAAAATGGCGCAGCGTGCGCAGGAGGCCGCCGCCGTCCAGGCCGACGAACTCGCGGCGAAGATCGACCCGGACGTCCATGCGAAGGGGCAGGCCGATATCAAGGCCGCGTGGGATGCGTACCTCTCGACAATCGAGGCGACGGCGAAGCGGTACGGCGAACACGAGCACGCCGTCAATGCCCTTGCCGCCGTCGTGAGAGAGGCCGGCGTCCCGGTGGTCGATAAGCGCACGCAGGTCGACCCCGCCACCCGCATCGAGGGTGACCGAGTGTTCACGGGCAGCGGCAGCCGGGGCGTCCCGACGTGGCGCGGTGTCACCTACAAGTACCCGAGGTTCGACGGCGCTCTTCTGCCCCACATCGCGGACAAGTCGGTCCGAGCGCAGGGCATCACCCGCGTCCGCGGATAGGCCCCACAGTCTCCGGTGTCGGGCTGGTCCCCCGGCATCGGCGCGGCAATGACACAGCCGCAACAACGAACCCCCGTCACCCGTCATGGGCGGCGGGGGTTCGTCGGTTTGTCGAAACGCCGCGCGCGAGCTATTCGGGAACGCTTGCCAGTATCGCGGCGGCAACCTCACGCGCGATAGAGGCGGGGATGAACACCGGTTCGTTGTGGTCTCGACCCGGGTAGTCGACGTCAACCGCGATGACTGGGGCGTCAGGGATGCCGTCGTCATGCCAGATCGCGACCGGGGCGGTGGGGTGCTCGATCACGTGGACGTTGGTCATGGTCTGCCTTCCGTTGCGAAAAAAGGGGCGAACACTTGCGGGCCGAACAGGGTCCCTTTCATCGCCGGTGGCAGCCGACGTAGACACGTTAACCCATCCGGCGGATCGGGCGTTTATCCGCCTTTATGGGCCGCATCCGCCTTAATCCGGCGTAATGCCACCGAATGACCGGGGGAGTGTGTCCGCTGGTCAATGCGCAGAATGACGCACTTTGCGAAGGGCAAACGACAATGACGCAGTAACGAAGGGTTTCTGGTTCGAGTCCAGATGGGGGAGCAGTAGATCAGGCCAGAGGATTCTCTCCTCTGGCCTGATCGGCATTTCGGGGTCAGCCGGGCTGAAGTGTCCGGAAGTCGCCGCGGTCGAAGTCGATGCGGAACCGCCTGGAGACGATTCGCCAGCCCTCTGGCGTACGGGTCCACAGGTCGGAGTACTCGCCGAAGCACTCGTAGCTCAGGCCGGCCTGGTCTCCCGTCCCGAGGTGGAGAACGCGCGCGTATGTCAGGCTCCTCGCCCGGTCCTCATCCCCGTCGAGCGCGACCTGCACTCTGTGGTTGCCCAACAGATGCTGGGACGGGCCACACCCGCCGAGGTGGTCCCGGACCGTCCGGACGATCTGCTCCCGACCGGCCGCCCCGTATCCGGACGCGGACTCGGTGAACAGCTCTCTCAGCCCGGCCCAGTCGCGGGTGTCCAGAGCGGTGGCGATGTCGGCCAGCCGCTCGATGATCTGGTCCCTGTCACTAGTCACCACCTTTTCCTAGCAGGGATCGCCGGGAGATCTCAGCCGTCATCGCTAACCTGGCGCCCATGACCGACGCCGAAGTCACCCTGTCGACCGGCCACGTCCGCGGCACCGACCTCGGTGACGTCGTCCGCTTCTACGGGATCCCGTACGCCGAGGACCCGGTCGGCGCTCTGCGCTTCGCCGCCCCGGTCCGCCGGGAGCCGTGGCACGGGGTTCGCGATGCGACACGGCCGGCCGCCACGGCCCAGAGGCTGAGGTTCGACCCGGACCCGGCGATCCCCGAGCCGATCGTCGCGGGCACCGACATCCTGCACGTGGACGTGTGGGCGCCGGCGGAGGGA